>NZ_LWEJ01000251.1:0-72106 GCF_001635525.1 Alcanivorax sp. HI0007 | reverse complement strand
ATGCCTACCTGACGCAGTTCCCGGAACAGGCACCTGCGGAGGGCGCGCCGGTGGCGGCGTTCTACAAGGCACTGAAAACGGCCATGAAGCATTGGCGCCTGGACGAGCTGAGCGGCGATCTGCCGGAAAGCTGGCAACATTTTTCCGACCGGGTGCTGGCGGCGCGTCACCATATCCAGCAACAGTACAGCGACAAAGATCGCATTCTCATCGTCAGTTCCGGCGGTGCCATGGCCATGTTTCTCAAGCATGCCCTGAATGCGGCCGATGACACCGTGGTGGAGTTGAACCTGCAGATTCGCAACAGCAGCGTCAGCCACGGTTTTTTCAATAACAAGGTAGTGCGCATGGCCAGTTTCAATAATGTGCCGCATCTGGATCGTCCGGATCGGTTCGAGGCCATTACCTATTTTTAATTCCGTTTTTTACGCAGCACCAAGACTGTAAACGAACACGCGACAAGGGAGAGCGACATGGATTTTCAATACACGGAAAAAGTGCAGGACCTGATCAACCAGGTTCGCCATTTCATCGATACCGAGATCCGTCCGGTGGAAGGCCTGTACCACGAACAGCTGGAAAAAAGCCCGTGGGAAACGCCGCCGGTGATGGAAGAGCTGAAAGAGAAAGCCCGCGCCAAAGGGTTGTGGAACCTGTTCCTGCCCAAGGAATACGGGGAATACAGTGCCGGCTTGAGTAACCTGGAATACGCACCGCTGGCCGAGGAAATGGGCCGCAGCCGTATCGCTTCGGAAGCTTTTAACTGTTCCGCGCCGGATACCGGCAACATGGAAGTGCTGGCCAAGTACGGTAACGAGCAACAGAAGAAAGACTGGCTGCAACCGCTGCTGGAAGGCCGTATTCGCAGCGCCTTTGCCATGACCGAGCCGGAAGTGGCGTCGTCCGATGCTACCAATATCGAAACCCGCATCGAGCGGGACGGCGATGATTACGTGATCAATGGCCGCAAGTTTTATATCAGCGGTGCCATGCGCAAGACCTGCGAGATCATGATCGTGATGGGCAAGACCGACCCGGATAACCCGAACCGCCATCAACAGCAATCCCAGATTCTGGTGCCCACCAACACCCCCGGGGTCAACATCGTGCGCCCCATGAAGGTGTTTGGCTACGACGATGCGCCGGAAGGGCATGCGGAAGTGGTGTTTGAGAATGTACGGGTGCCCAAGGAAAACATGATTCTGGGTGAAGGCCGTGGTTTCGAAATTGCCCAGGGCCGCCTGGGCCCAGGCCGCATTCACCATTGCATGCGCCTGATCGGTGCCGCGCAGGAAGCGTTTGAACTGATGGCCAAGCGCGTTAACGAGCGCGTGGTGTTCGGTCAGCCCATGAGCAAGCAGGGTTCCGTGCGTGAGGACCTGGCCAAATCCTGGTGTGAAATCGAGCAGGCACGGCTGATGACCTTGAAGGCGGCGGACACCATGGATCGCGAAGGTAACAAAGTCGCCAAGGATTTGATCGCTATGATCAAGGTGGTGGCGCCCAATATGGCGTTAAATGTGATTGATCGGGCGATTCAGGTCCACGGTGCGGTGGGGCTGAGCCAGGATACACCGTTGGTCAACTTCTTCAGCTATGCCCGTACCCTACGGCTGGCGGATGGTCCGGACCAGGTGCACATGATGCAACTGGGCCGTAATCTGGCCAAATATTTCGCCTGAGAAGCGGTGTTTGCCCGGGGTGTGAAGACACCCCGGGCTTTGCCTATTGCGCAGCAGACAGAGAAAAACAGGAGAGCTCCATGTCCCAGGTGGATACGCTGGATACACAGAAACTGGCCGCATACCTCGAGCAGCATATTGATGGCTTCAAGGGGCCCATCGAGGCTGACAAGTTCGACGGCGGCCAGTCCAACCCCACCTTCAAGATCACCACGCCGTCCGGTGCCTATGTGTTGCGCCGGCAACCGCCGGGCAAGTTGCTCAAGTCTGCCCATGCGGTGGATCGCGAGTTCCGTGTCATGGCGGCCCTGAAAGACACGGACGTCCCGGTGCCGCAGGTATTACATCTGTGCGAAGACCGGGATGTGATCGGTTCCATGTTCTACGTGATGGAATTCTGTGAGGGGCGCATTCTGTGGGGCGCGTCCTTGCCGGAAGCCGGCGAGGGCGAAGCGGGCAATGCTACCCGTGCGGCCATGTACCAGGAAATGAACCGGGTGCTCGCGGCCCTGCACAGTGTCGATCTGGACGAGGTCGGCCTGGCGGATTACGGCAAGCCCGGCAACTACTTCGAGCGGCAACTGGGGCGCTGGACCCAACAGTACGAGGCGTCCAAGTTGCAGGATATCCCGGCCATGGACGAGCTGATCGCCTGGCTGCAGGCCAAACAGCCAGAGGACGATGGTCAGGTGTCACTGGTACACGGCGACTATCGTCTCGACAACATGATGTGGCATCCCAGTGAGCCGAAAGTCATCGCAGTGCTGGATTGGGAACTGTCCACGTTGGGTCACCCGCTGGCGGACCTGGCCTATCAGTGCATGGGGATGCGCATGCCACAGCGGGGCGCCAAGATGGCGGGCCTGCAGGGTGTGGATCGCAAGGCATTGGGGATCCCCACGGAAAAAGAGTATGTGGACCAGTACTGCCAGCGTCGCGGTATCGACCGCATCGACAACTGGGAATTCTATCTGGCCTTCAGTTTCTTCCGTCTTGCTGCCATCTGCCAGGGTGTGGCGAAACGGGCCGTAGACGGCAACGCCTCCAGCAAGGAAGCGGCTCAGGTCGGCGCGCTGGTCGAGCCACTGGCGTCCATGGCTGTACAGATCATCAAAGAAGGGGCGTAAAGCAGCTTCAAGCTGCAAGCCTGAAGCTACAAGGAAAACCGCGTTGACGTTGCGGCGCGGTTTTTCCGTTTTTCGAATGGCTACAGGGTCTGCTCGCGTTGAAGCTTGCAGCTTGTAGCTTGACGCTTTTTATCGGGAGAGTCGTAATGAGTACCACCCTTTTTAACCTTGAGGGCAAGATTGCCCTGGTCACCGGTGCCAGCCGGGGGATTGGCGAAGAGATTGCCAAATTGCTGGCGGAGCAGGGCGCCCACGTGATCGTGTCCAGCCGCAAGATCGACGGTTGTCAGGCCGTGGCCGATGCCATCAAGGCTGACGGTGGCAGTGCCGAAGCCTTTGCCTGCCATATTGGGGAAATGGCGCAGATCGAAGCCGTGTTTTCCCATATCCGTGAGGTTCACGGCAAACTGGATATTCTGGTCAACAACGCTGCCGCCAACCCGTACTTCGGGCACATCCTGGATACCCCGGTGGATGCTTTCGACAAGACCGTGGACGTGAACCTGCGCGGTTATTTCTACATGTCCGTGGAAGGCGCCAAGCTCATGCGTGAGCACGGTGGCGGTGCCATCGTGAACACGGCATCCGTGAACGGCCTGACCCCGGGTGACATGCAGGGCGTCTATTCCATTTCCAAGGCGGCGGTGATCAGCATGACCAAATCTTTCGCCCAGGAATGCGCCCAGTTCAACGTGCGGGTCAATGCCTTGTTGCCGGGCCTGACCAAAACCAAGTTTGCCGGTGCCCTGTTTACCAACGAGGACATCTACGATTCCGCCATCAAGGAAATCCCCATGCGCCGTCATGCGGATCCGCAAGAGATGGCCGGCACCGTGCTGTATCTGGTTTCCGATGCGTCCAGCTACGTGACCGGTGAGTGTGTCGTTGTGGATGGTGGGATGACCATCTAATCGCTACCAGCATAATTCGGGCTTTCTACAAAGCCGCTGTAGGAACGTAGCGGAGTAACGCACGCAGGTCGATCAGGCATTCCGGAGCTCGACAGATTTCTCCAGAAAACCGGAAGCTTGGTCCGAGTCTGACATCGCGCCGCCAGCGACGCTCCTACGGCCAGTCTGAGCGAGCTGGGTTTATAGCCCGTGGCGACTTAATTATCAGGAGAATCTTTCATGGATCCAATCCTCGATTTTACCGGCAAGACGGCACTGATCACCGGCGCTGCCAGCGGCTTCGGCAAGTTGCTGGCGGAAGAGCTGGGCAAGCGTGGGGCCGCGCTGGTGCTGGGGGACATCAATATGGATGCCCTGAATGCGCAAGCCGAGGGGCTGGCGGAGCAGGGTGTCAAAGTGGCGGCGTTGCGTTGTGATGTGTCCCGCGAAGCGGACTGCAAGGCCATGGTGGAAACGGCCCTGGCGCAGTTTGGCCACCTGGATATGGCGGTGAACAATGCGGGTATTGCCCATGGCTTTATTCCTTTCGATCAGCTCACCGAGGAAGTGCTGGATCAGCAGGTGAACGTGAATGTGAAAGGGGTGATGTTCGGTATGAAGCATCAGATTGCTGCCATGAAAGAAAACGGTGGCAGCATCGTCAACGTAAGCTCCATGGCCGGGCTCGGGGGAGCACCCAAAATCGGCGCCTATTCCGCTGCCAAGCATGCGGTGATCGGCCTGACCAAAACCGCCGCCGTGGAGATGGCGAAACGCAATATCCGTGTCAATGCGATCTGCCCGTTCTATACCCATACGCCCATGGTGGATGAAGGGGAGCTATCCCAGGACAAGGCAGCAATGCATGCCATGCTGGCGTCCGGCTGCCCCATGAAGCGGCTGGGCCAGCCGGAGGAAATCGTCACCGTCATGCTGATGATGTTGTCGCCGGCCAACAGCTACATGAATGGCCAGGCCATTGCCGTGGATGGTGGTGTGTCTGCGTTCTGATTGATGTTGGCGAGAAGAAAGGCAAAGCCCCGGTCGTGCAAATGTGACCGGGGCTTTTTTATGTTCGCAAGCACCGGTGCTTTTTCAGCACGTAGGGTGCACTGAGCCTAGGTTTTACCCAGAACTTAGCGGTCGATACACCCCATGATGTGCCATACACGTCTAGCTCCCGCAAGAACGGGAGTTACCAATCCAGCGTGATGCCAGAGTAATAGGTTGTGCCCGGGCCGGGTTCGAAGTAGCCGCGGTTTTCTACTGGCCGGTCGCTGTTGGCGTTGATGCGCAGGTTGCTGTAGTAGTCACGGTCCAGCAAGTTGTTGATGCCGGCAAACAGGGTCAGCGTCTGTTGGTTCAGTTTCCATGCCTTGCCGCCCCGCAGGTTCACCAGGACCTGGCTGCCGACCCGGGTGCGATTGGTGTTTTCCGCATAGCGGTGGCTGCCCAGTATCGACTCCACTGATGCAAACAGGCCGCTTTCCGCCTGCCAGTCAAGCTCTGCAAATAGCTGATGTTGCGGGGTGCCAGGTAACCGGTTGCCGCTCACATCCACATTCTGCTGGGTGTCGAAAAATTCCTGGAAACGGAAGTCGGACCAGGTCCAGGAAAGAGACAGGGTCAACCGGTCGGTGGTGGCATGTTCCAGCCCCAGCTCCAGGCCATCGCGGCGAGTCTTTCCGGCATTCTGGTAAAAGGTGCGGCCGTCGATCTGGTAGGGGGTGATTTCGTCCTCCACGTCCACCCGGAACAGTGCCGCCTCATAAAAGAGCCGTTCACCGAGTGTGCCACGGGCACCCACTTCCCGGTTGAGTGCGGTTTGGGGCTCCAGGTCCGGATTGAAGCCACCGCTTCCTGAAGGGTTGGCCAGCTCAGTGAAGGTGGGGCTTTCGAAGGCAGAACTGATTGTGGTGTAGAGCGTGTGGGCGGGGCCGACTTGCCAGCTCAGCCCGGCACTGTAGCTGTGTTCTTCAAACTCCCGGCGACCACTGTCGTTGCCATCAGTCAGTAATGCATCGTCGATGGTCATGCGCAACCGGTCCGCCCGGCCACCGACCGTGAACATCAGATGGTCGGACAGATGGCTGTCCAGTTGCAGGAAGATCCCCTCGGCGCTGGCGTGCTGGTCTTCGTCGGCGGTCACCGCAGTGATGTTGCCGGTGGCACTGACCGCACGGCGGCCACGGTCATCTTCCTGGCGATCCAGGTCCACACCGAGCAGTAGCCGATGGGGGCGTGCCAATATGGTGAAGGGCAGGGTGTAATCCAGGCGGGTGCCGTAAAAACGTCGTTGGTAATCGATCAGGCTGCTGCCGGGAAAGGGCAGTTGCTGGCGGAAGTCCCGCTGGCTGACAAAGGCGCGGGCATTGAGCAACCCATTGGCGAAGGCTTCATCGCGGTAATGCAGCCCGAGACGCTGCTGGTCGACCTGCTGGCCGGCATCCAGCCGGGTAGCAAAGGAGCTGGCTTGTCGCCGGTCCTGGTGAGCCTGTTGTCGGGTCAGCCCCCCCGGGTCCTGGGCAACGGGGGTATCCATGGCGGTAAGGAAGAGCGTCATTGAGCGGGTGTCGGCAAGATCCCAGCCAGCCTGGCCGGTGAACTGGTATTTGCGCACTTCACTTTGTTCACGAAAGCCGCGGTAATCCAGCGCGGTCAGGCTGAGAGCGTGATGGCCCGGGCCATGGCGGCCGCGGGTCTGCACATTGGCTTGTGTCAGCCCGTGGCTGCCACCGATCATGGATACGCTGGCGGCATCGCTGCGGGTTTTTCCGGATCGGGTGTCGATGTCCACCACGCCACCGGTGGCGTTGCCGTAGAACAGGGAGCTGGGGCCACGCAATACAGTGAGCTGTTCCACTGCAAACAGATCGATGCTGTCCAGTTGCGACTGGCCGTCCGGCAGGGTCTCCGGGAAACCGTCCACATTCAGACGCAGCCCCCTGACCCCGAAGGGGGCACGGGAACCAAAACCCCGTGATGACAGGCGCAAGCCCTGGGCGAAGTTGTAACGGTTCTGCAGATAAAGGCCCGGGACCCGGTTTAGGCTTTCATCCAGTTGCAGACGGGTCTGGCCCCGCAAATTGCTGTCGGCATTGACGACCGTTACGGCGGCGGGTGTGTCGGCCAGGGGCCTTTCCATACGGGTGCTGGTGACGGTCACCGGCTCAAGAGTCACCGGATCGGCAAGCAGTGAAAGCGGAGGCAGCAGCAGGAAAACGGTTAAATAACGACGCTTCATGAATCTCATCCCAGGGTTGCTACTGTTCTACAGTACGCTGTCGTGGAAGCAAGTGAAGAAGCACAGAAGTCGCTGGGTGGATAGTAAGGTGCCGTTCGCCTTAGGCTCAGTGCACCCTACATGTTCCGTGGAGCATAAAGCGTGCAATAAAAAAGGGCCGCATAAAGCGGCCCTGAGAAACAGACGCGATCAGTGGGCTTTCTTCTTGCCCTTGCGCTGGCTGGCCTGGGCGTGTTGCTCGGTGAGCAGGCCCTGGTCGCCGAAGAGTTTTTCCCGCCATTCGTCCAGCAGGGCGTCGGTGTCATGCTGGGACGGGTGGAAATCGCGCTTGAAGAAGTCCAGGTACTGGGGCGCCAGCTTGGTGAACAGCCCCTTGCGTCCGAACAGGAACTTGATGCCGTTCCAGTTGTTCTTGACGTTCAGCAGGCGACCATCGGAGGCCAGCATGCGTGCCTGGAAGGCAGCCAGTACCGCGAAGAAGATCACGGTAGTGGGAATCATGGCCCCGGCGCGGATGGCATAGTTGCCGCTGACTTTTTCGTACACGTCATAGGCCACGGTCTTGTGCTCGTTTTCTTCCAGCGCGTGCCACAGCCACAGCTTGGCAGTGGCGTCGTCGAGAATGCGGGCCTGGTGTTCCGGCTCCCGCAGCAGCTGCTCGGCAATGATGGCGGTGTAATGCTCCAGACAGACCGTGGCGGCCAGCTGGAAGATTTTCGGCGTGCGTTTCTGCACCAGACCGAGCAACTTGCCCAGGGTCTTGTCCAGTTTGTCAGTGGGGTAACCGAATTTCACACCCATTTCGTTCCAGGCTTCATGCTCTTTACTGTGCATGGCTTCCTGGCCGATGAAGCCAGCCACCTGGGCTTTCAGTTTGGGATCGGTGATGTCCTTGCGATAGTGGCGCACGGAATCCACGAAAAAGGCTTCGCCTTCCGGGAACAGGGCAGACAAGCTCAGCCAGAATGCGCTCAGGAAGGGGTCATTGTCATAGAAATACCGCGCCGTGGTTTTGTCGTCGAACTGGAAGTCCAGGCGACGGGGCGGAATGTTCACGGTGGCGCCCAACGGCATTTTCTGAGCGCTCTGCTGACCGGCCTTGATGTTGCTGGATGCTGTTGTTGTCATGTGTCCTCCTGGTCCCGACCGGTTATTACCGGTGGATGTCAAACTGTGACATTAAAGAATGTCACGATACTCAGGGTTACAGCACAACAGGTAAATGGCACTTTCGCGCCCCTGCCGGGGCGCTAGTGCCAGTACACAAAAGAGGTCTTTTTGTGTCCGTAAATGACAGGTGAAGAGGTTCTATCAGTGAGGGAGGAACAATGACTGGGTCTCCAGAAACTCCTCCAGCCCGAAGCGGCCCCATTCGCGGCCATTGCCGGATTGCTTGAAGCCACCAAAGGCGCCCTGCAGATCCGGGCCGGCGCCATTGATATGCACCATGCCGGTACGCAAGCGGGCTGCCACCGCCCGGGCGTCACTGTCTTCTCCGTACACATAACCGGACAGGCCATAGTCCGAGTCGTTGGCAATGGCCACCGCCTCGTCCACGTCCTGGTAGGGGATCATCACCAGCACCGGGCCGAAGATTTCCTCGCGGCCAATGGTCATGGTGTTGCTGACCTGGCTGAAGACCGTGGGGCGGGCGAAATAGCCGGCTTCCATGCCCGGTGGTTTGCCGGTGCCACCGGCTACCAATGTTGCTCCTTCCTGGAGGCCTGTCTCAATCATGGATTGCACTCGCTGGTACTGACGGCCGTTGGCGATGGGGCCGATGACGGTATCCTCGTTCTGCGGATCGCCCACCACAATACTGTCGCAGGCCTGGGCGGCAATGGCTTCAGCCTCGGCTAACCGGTCGGCGGGGACCAGCATTCGGGAGGGGGCGTTACAGCTTTGCCCGGTGTTGTTCATCATGGCCCGCACCCCATGGGTCACCGCTTTTTGCATATCGCAGCCCGGCAACAGGATATTGGCGGATTTGCCACCCAGCTCCAGGGATACCCGCTTGATGGTGGCGGCGGCTTCGCGGCTGACAGACTCGCCGGCCCGGGTGGAGCCGGTCAGGGAGACCACATCAATACGCGGATCACTGGACAGCATGGGGCCGACCTGGGCGCCATCGCCATGAACCATATTGAACACCCCGGCTGGCAGGCCGGCCTCGTCCATGATTTCCGCCAGAATCTGTGCCGACAGGGGGGCAAATTCGCTGGGCTTGAGCACCATGGTGCAGCCCGCGGCGATGGCCGGGGCCACCTTGCACATGACCTGGTTCATGGGCCAGTTCCAGGGGGTGATCAGGGCGCAGACGCCGGCAGCGGCCCGTCGGATCTGCGCTTGGCCAAGCTGCTCCTCAAAAGGGAAGTCCCGCGCCACGGCCAGGGTCGTTTTCAGGTGGCCCAGTCCCATGGGGGCCTGCACCTTGCGGGCCAGGCTAATGGGGGCGCCCATCTCCTGGCTGATGGCCTGGGCGATCTCTTCCAGCCGCGCCTGGTAGCCTTCAGCAATGCGTTCCAGGTATCCCAGGCGGGTTTCCAGGGGTTCGGCACTGAATGCCGGAAAGGCCGCCGCCGCGGCGCTGATGGCGGCATCGATATCCGCCGCGCCACCCATGGCCAGCTCTCCCAATGATTTCTCCGTGGCCGGGTTAATCACGGTGTGGCTGCCGGCGCCATCGGCAGGGGCGACCCAATGGCCATTGATATAGAACTGTTGCAGCGAGCCCATGGGGGTATCCTTTTGTTGGTGACTGATTTGAGTCAGACGTGCCACAATACAATAATGGAACGAAGTTTTAAAATATTGACCACTTGGCCAATCCCGTGACAAGGTGGATCTGGCTGAAACACAAAATCATTGTGCTTCAGGCGTTCTCTCGTGGCCAACACTGGCTTATGCAGGTGAAACCGCTTTTTGCTATATTTGCGCGGTGAATAAACAACTATAAGTGGAATCTATGCCCGTTATGCCGGGGAAGGATTCCCGATCCCGAAGCCTGAAAGGAAAAACAACCATGCGCAGAGCTGTTGCCGACGTGGGTACTAACGACAAAGACCGGAATTTCGTCACCGCCCTGGCGCGGGGGCTGGATATTCTTCGCTGTTTCGGACCCGCTGACGAATACCTGGGCAATGCGGAACTGGCCAAGCGCACCAATATTCCCCGCCCAACCGTCTCGCGCATGACCGCCACCCTGACACAGCTCGGTTACCTGCGCTACGTGCCACAGCTGGAGAAATACCGGCTGGGCCCCGGGGTACTGGATCTGGGGTACCGTTATCTGGCCAGCGAAGGCGTGCGGGAACTGGCCCGGCCCTTTATGCAGGAGCTGGCCGATGCCACCGACTGCATGGTGGCCATCGGGGCGCCGGATGGTGCCCAGGTGACCTACATTCAGGTATGCCAGGGTAACGGCCCCCTGGTGCTGCGGCTGAATATCGGCTCCCGTGTGCCCATGGCCACCTCGGCCCTGGGCCGGGCCTTTCTGGCGGCCACCCCGGAAGCCGAGCGGGAACAATATTACGAACAGATTCGCCGTCAGGACCCGGCGGCCTGGCCGGAGCTGGAGCGCAGCCTGCAGTCTGCCTATGAGGAGTATCAGGAGTACGGCTTCTGCATTTCCGATGGCGAGTGGAACCGGGATGTGAGCGGCGTTGCCGTGCCGCTGATCCTGGACGGCGGTGCCCAGGTGGTGCCTTTCAATTGTGGCGGTTCGTCACTGCGCCTCAGCCGCCGCACCCTGATTGAAAACCTGGGACCACGACTCAAGGATGTGGTGGCCCAGGTGGAACAGATGGTACAGGGGCGGGCCTGATTCCTGTCTCTGTCGAGGACAAGCCATGGCAGAAGTACCGCCATCCGCGTTTTACATGGAAGACGCCAATGCACGTTTCAATATGGGTTTCCCCGCCCTGGTCGGGTTTCATTTTCTGGAATGGGAAGACGGCCGGGCAGTGTTGGGGCTTCAGGTCCGTCCGGAACACCTGAACCTGGGTGGCGTGATTCACGGTGGTGTGCTGGCCACGTTGATGGATGTGGCCGGGGCCTGCGCGGGGACCTACTGTGCTGATCCTGCCCGTATTCGCAAAGCGGTGACACTCTCCATGACCAATACCTTTACCGGCCAGGCCGGTGAAGGGTTGATCCGCGCCATCGGCACGCGACGTGCCGGAGGCTCAAGGATCTATAACAGCACCATGGAAGTGTTCGATCAGCAGGGGCAGCTACTGGCCATGGGCGAGGGCACATTCCGGTTGCGCTCCAGCAGTGCCGGCCCGGAGGGCGAGCCTGTCTGAGGCGAGCTACACTCGTTGTATAAGGAACGAGTGAGCGGTTCTCTGGATTTCTACGAAGCCACTGTAGGAGCTATGCTCGCATGGCGAACCGAGCGTAGCGAGGCGGCAAAGATCAAAGTCTGTCCGCAGTGTTTTCTGGGAGCTGTCGAGCACTGATAGTCCTGATCGCCCTACGGACGATTCCCGCGCAAGCGCGGTTCGCCATGCAAGCATAGCTCCTACATGAAAGGCCTTAATGCTCCGCCGGCTGCAGGCTGATCCGCAGCATCCCCTGACGATCATCGAATAACGTTACGTCTACATTGTTGCGATGCTCGCCGGGCAGTACTGCCAGTGGCGCAGGCAGCGATAACTGGCTGGGGCCGGGCAGGATGGCCTTGATGTTGCCGGCGATGATGTTGGTCAATTCCGTGAGGGCGTCGATGATATCTTCGCCGGTGACGGCGTCATCCTCTTTTCGGAACATTCGGGCTGCGATTCGCGGGCCCAGAGCGTCGCAGGTGCAGACGGTCACGCTGCCTTTCCATTTCCCCGAAATCGCAACCTCCGCGCCATGTTGCACGGTGGGAGGAGGGCCGCTCTGGGCCCGAACCGGAATGTTCAGGAAATCGCTGAGCACATTGGCTCCGATGCGGGCAATTTTCTGTGACAGCATGGCGGGTTGCGATGACATTTCCATAGGTGCACCCTCAAACAGGTTGGTAAAAAGGACGATGGCTGCGGGGAATGGCCGGAATGAAGCCGGCGGATTTTTCCAGGCTCTCGGTGGCGCCGAGGAGCAGGTAGCCGTCACTGACTGTCTGTTCGCGTACCCGGCGAAGTACTCGCAGGCGATCGTCCATGGAAAAATAAAGCAGCACGTTGCGCAGCAGCACGATGTCAAATAACGGCAGTTCCTCTGGCCATTCCCGGATCAAATTGATTTTTTCAAAGCAAATGCGTTCGCGGATCTCGGTTTTTATCTGCCAGTCCAATCCCTGTTGCTCGAAATAAAGCGCCATGTTGCGCGCGGGCAAGCCGCGGTTCATTTCGTTAAGGCCATAGCAGCCCTGTTTTGCCTTGCTCAATGCGGACTGGGAGAAATCACTGGCGATCAGGGTGACCTGCCAGTTTCTCAATTGTGGAAAATGCTGGTCCAGCAACATGGCAACGCTGTAGATCTCCTGGCCGGTGCTGCAGGCGGCGCTCCAGATGCGCAGGGTTTTTTCCGCCCGCCGTTTATCCAGCAGGGTGGGGATCATGGTGTCCAGGAAACTCTCGCTGAGAATCGGGTCGCGGAAAAAATACGTCTCATTGATTGCCATGGCTTCTACCAGCTCGATGCGCAGTGCATCCTCAGCCACGGTGGAGGCCTTCTCTATGAGCGCATTGATGTCCCCCCGGGTGTGCTGGCTGGCCAGATTCTGCAGCCTGGCCTCTGCCAGGTACACCTTGTCCGCTGGCAGGCTGAGCGCGATCTGTTCAGAGAGTAGGGCGCAGAGAGTGAGATAGCTGTTTTCGCTGATACAGCTCATCTCTGTGCCTCGGGGTTCATGGCAGCACGCTGTCGCGCGCGGAAGGTGGGGCGGCCACGGTTAACCCGTCGCATGATTTCCGTCGACATGTCCTGCAAGGGGAGCTCAGCGCAGTCAAGCCCGGCTCTTGATACGACTCCGGGCATGCCCCATACCGCGCTGGATGCCTGGTCCTGCACCACTATCTGGGCACCGGCCCTGGCCAGTTGGCGGCAACCATCCAGGCCGTCCTGACCCATGCCGGTCAGCACCACGGCCAGGACATTGGAACCAAAATGCCTGGCGGCGCTGGAAAAGAGAATGTCCACGGCAGGGCGACAGAAATTCACCGGCTCACTGCGCAGTGGGGCAATCAGTGTGTTGTCGCCCTGTTTATCCACGGTCATATGGTAGTCGCCTGCGGCCAGCCATACCTGACCGGGCTCGGCGCGCTGCCTGCTGTCGCACTCAGCCACATTCAGCGTGGCGTTCTGGTTCAGACGAGTGGCCAGGGCACGGGTGAATACCGCCGGCATGTGTTGCACCACCAGAATGGGAACCGGAAAGTCGCCGGGCAGTGACGGGATCAGCTGACCCAAGGCGCTTGGTCCGCCCATGGACGCGCCGATCACCACCAGGTCCACCCGGGAGGGGATACGTTGATGGGGGAGTTGTGAGGCAACCGGACGGGGCGTTTTGGCAGGTTCAGCGTATGCCACAGATGGCTTGTTGTAACGTTGCAGCAGGGTTTTGATTTTTCCCAGCAGGCTGTTCTTGATGTAGTCCCTGGCCTCGGCGGCGGTGCCCACCATGGCGGGTTTGGGCACATAGTCGCTGGCACCCAGGGACAGGGCCTCGATGGTTACCATGGCGCCGCGCTCGGTAATGGAACTGAACACCAGCACTGGCAGTTCCGGACGACTGACCTTCAGTTCCTTGAGCATTTCCAGGCCGCCCATACCGGGCATTTCCACATCCAGAATCAGCAGATCCGCTTCCACGCGATGCAATCGATCAAGTCCCTGGCGTCCATCGGCAGCGGTGCCCACCACAACGATGTCCGGGTCTTCCTCGAGGATCTGGGTGAGGATATGCCGCACGGCGGCGGTATCATCCACCAGAAAGACACGGATGGTGCTCATGCTCTCTCTGTCCGTTGCAGGCCCATCATTTCCAGCTTGCAGGCCAGTGCCTCCGAGGAAAACGGTTTCATCAGGTATTCATCGGCGCCGGCGGTGAGGGCTTCGACCATCTGGCTCACTTCCGCCTCACTGGTCACTACCAGTAATTTCATCCCGTTATAGCAAGGCTGCTGCCGCACGGCGCGGATAAATTCCAGGCCGTTCATGATCGGCATATTCCAGTCCACCAGGGCCAGGGTGGGAAGGGTGTCACCCCCTTCCAGCCGGGCCATGGCCTCTTGGCCATCACCGGCTTCCGAGATTTCGTAGCCCAATTGCTGAAGCAGGTCGCTCAGAATCAGGCGCATGGCCCGGGAGTCATCAATGACCAGTGCGTGTGTATTCGCCATCTGATTGGCCTCGTATTATTTCTGGTTATCGGCGCGTCCGGTGCGTTCCGCATCCACCACCAGGGTTTGCAGATCCGCGGCAAGTTTGGCCAGGTCGGTGGCAGCCTGACGCATGCTGTCCACCCCGGCGTTGGTGCTTTTCGCCGCTTCCGCCACGCCGCCGATATTGCCGGCCACTTCGTTGGTGCCCTTGGCGGCGTCGGCGACACGCCGGCCCATTTCGTTGGTGGTAATGGTTTGCTCTTCCACCGCGGAGGCAATGGAGCCCTGTACCTGGCTGATGTGATGAATCACTTCGCTGATGCGGGCAATGCCTTCGATGGCACCTTTCACATCCACCTGGATGGCCTCGATCTTCTGGCCGATGTCCTCGGTGGCACGGCCGGTTTCCTTGGCCAGTTCCTTCACTTCGTTGGCTACCACCGCAAAGCCGCGACCGGCATCCCCGGCGCGGGCCGCTTCGATGGTGGCGTTGAGTGCCAACAGGTTGGTTTGTTGCGCAATCCCGGTAATCACCTTGATCACCTTGCCAATTTCCGCACTGCTGGTGCCCAGGCTGCTGATGGTGGTGTTGGTGCCTTCGGCGATGCTGACCGCTTCATCGGCCACGCGGGCCGCATCGGTGGCGTTCTTGGCGATTTCCTTGATGCTGGCGCCCATTTCTTCAATACCACTGGACACCGCCTGCACGTTCTCGTTGATATCTTCGGCGGTGCGTACGGCAGAGATGGCCTGGCTGCTGGTGACACCGGCGTTGGACCCCATCTGGTCACTGGTGGCAATCATTTCCTCGGAGGAGGTGGCCAGCACTTCCACGGTGCCGCGAATCCGCTCTTCCAGCAGCACTTTCTCGGTGATGATTTCCCAGGTGAGCATGGGGCCCACATAGTTGCCTTCCGCGTCGTAGATGGCATTGACCAGCAGATCAGCCTTTTCTTCGCCAATGTTGATGCGGGCGCGGTAAGGCAGGTTGGTGGGGTCGGAAAGAATGCGCCGTTGGTGTTCCGGATGCTTGTGGAAAATATCAATGTTGGCACCCAGCAGTTCGCTGGCCTTGATGGGCAGGTAGGATTCCAGCTTTTCCATGGTGGCGGTGGCGGCCGGGTTCAGATAGATGATCTGCAGGTCACGGTCGCACAGGAAAACGTTGGTGGGCATCTGGTCCACCATGTTCATCACCCGGCGGAATTCGTTTTCCTGACGCAGCTCGGTGGTCACATCTTCCCAGCAAACGGTGTAACCAATGATTTTTTCTTCCGTGCTCATTACCGCATTGATACGGGTGCGCAAGGTCACGCCACCGAAGTTGAAGTCCGCGGAATGGGGCATGGCCTTGGGGTCACGAAGAATGCTTTCTACCCGTTTGGGGTCACGGTGAAACCGGTGAATATGGCCGTTGAGGATATCTTCGATGCGGACGCCAAAGGTCTTGAAGATCGGCTGCGCAATGGTCGACAGGGTTTCGGCAGCGCGGGGATTGATGTAGACGATATTGAGGTTGGTGTCCGCCACAAACACATTGGCCTGAAGACTTGCCATGGTGCCCTTGATGCCTTCCAGGCTGTCGGTGACAGACTTGCTGGTATCCACATCACGAAGGACGGTATCGCCGGAGTTTGTCGAATTGCTGCTGGTTGTGTCCATGCTGTTCTCGTTCACGATGTCCCCCTTCAAAGGCGCAACGGTATTCATGATGGCGTCGATGTGGGCGGAGTCCACGCCCAGCGATGCCAGTGTCTCGTTAAGATGATCGGCCACCCGGTCAAAATTCCGGGCGGTGATATGGAGGTTCCTGTGGGCATCGGCCATGGACGGGCCCTGATAAATCGTTGGGCCTCCCAGCGCCTGGGTAAAAAACCGGACCTGGGATTCTTCCAGCCCCTTGCGCTGTTTGTGGCGGAAATAGGGCGCCAGGGCCGGGTCTTCCAGCACCCGGTTGTAGAATTCGGTTACCACGGCCCGGACAGCAGTTTCACCACCTACCTGGCTATAGAGTGAGTTGTTGTTTGCGTGATCCGGATTGTCGGTCATTGCTGTCTATCCCCGTCTTCCTATTGCAATAGTGAGTGTGCCGCGCGGCTGGCTGAGCGGCTGCATAATTCGTCCGCCAGTAAGGTGTCCAGATCCAGTAGCAGGTACAGGGTGCCCTGGACAGGAAAGACGCCACGCATGAACTTCCGTGGCGCCCCCTTGAGCGTTTCTGGTGGGGGTTCAATCTCTTCCGGCAGCACACTGACAATGTCACCAATGCGATCCACCATCAGGCCTACCTGCTCGCCACCATGATTGATGATGATGTTGATGGTGTTGTCGTCTTCGTTTTCACCGGGCAATCGCAATACTTTGCGCAGGGCAATGGCTGGCACGATGCGGCCGCGAATATTCATTAATCCCAGTACTCCCGGGGGAGCCAGTGGAATATCGGTAATCTGGTGGTTGGCGAGCACTTCCTGAACATGGTCGACCACCACCCCGTAATGTTTTTCCGCCACCGAAAAGGTGCAGATCAGTTGATTAGCTTCCATTGCTGTCCTCATTGCCGTGCGTGCCATGGAACCGCTTGAACAGGGAATCACAGTCGATAAAGTCGGTGACGCGGCCTTGCAGAATACCGGTGCCCAGAATGCCTTCGGTTTTGCCGTTCTGTTGCATGGCGGCCTCGTCATCGCTGACGATGTCGATAATGTCGTTGACCACCAGGCCCACTTCGCCAAATTCCGTGGGCTGTACAACAATGCGGATAATGTCCTGGTCGTCCGGGCGGTTATCGTGGTGATTGTCGAGGCGGATCAGCGGCAGAATACCGCCGCGATACTGGATCACTTCCCGACCGGCAGAGTATTCGATGCGATCGGTGCTGATTTCCTCCAGCCGTGACACCTTTGACAGGGAGATGGCGGAGCGACCGGATGTGCCATCCGGTCGAACCAGAAGATAGTTTTCGGCGGCACGAATGGGCTGGGTATCTGCGGCCAACGGATTTTCCTGATGACGGAGTTTGCGTTCATGGCGGGTGACACCGGCAAAGTCGGCGGTGGATTTCACATCCAGAATCAATGCCACGCGACCATCGCCCATGATGGTGGCACCGGCAAAACAGGGGTTATCCTTGAGCAGTTTTCCCAGCGGCTTCACCACAATTTCTTCGGTGTCGCGAACGTCGTCCACCAACAAACCAAACTCCTGTTGATCGGCGGTGAGGACAAGAATGAACTGGTCTTTCTCGGTTTCCCTGTCCCCCATCTGCATCAGGGAGCGCATGTCGACCAGCGGCAGTAATCGGCCACGTAATCGATAGACCAGGGCGTTGTGGACCGTTTCGATATCCTTGTCGAGACGGTCGGACTCCACGTAGACCACTTCCATCAAATTGGCCTGGGGAATGGCAAAGCGTTGATGAAGACAACGCACGATCAGCGCCGGGACAATGGCGAGGGTGAGCGGAATTTTCAGTTTCAGGGTGGTGCCACGGCCGGTGAGGCTCTTGATATCGATGGATCCCCCGATGCGTTCCACATTGGTGCGCACCACATCCAGGCCCACGCCGCGCCCGGACAGGTCACTGACCGTTTCTGCGGTAGAAAACCCGGGTTCAAAAATATAGCGGATCTTTTCCTGTTCGCTGAGCTGCTCCACCTGTTCCGGCCGAACCAGGCCGATCTCCAGGGCCCGGCGGATAATTTTTTCACTGTCGAGCCCGGCTCCGTCATCGCTGATTTCCACCGTGACATTGCCGCTTTCGTGGTAAGCGCTCAGGGTCAGCGTGCCGGTTTCCGGCTTGCCCTGTGCGCGACGTTTTTCCGGACTTTCGATGCCATGGTCCACGGCATTGCGCACCAGGTGAATAAGGGGGTCGCGAATGGCCTCCAGAAGACTACGGTCCAGCTCGGTGTCGCCGCCCTTGAGTACCGGTGTCACCCGTTTACCGGTTTTCCTCTCCAGATCCAGTAACAGGCGAGGGTAGGTGGACCAGGCATTCCGGATGGGCTGCATGCGGGTTTGCATCAATCCTTCCTGCAGCTCGCTGGTGACCATGTTGAGACGCTGGGACAGATTGACCAGCTGGGCGTCGTTCTGACTGGCGGTGTGTTGCAGCAGCTGGTTACGGGTAAGCACCAGTTCGCCCACCACGTTCATCAGTTTATCCAGCAGCACCACGTCCACACGTACGGTGGTTTCGGCCATGGCGGTGTGTGCGCCGCCATTTTTTTCCGGCTCTTCGTCATGGAGGTGCGAAAGCGGAGGTTCCGGTTGTTCCAGGGATTCCGGTTCAGAATTCAGTGAGGCCGATGGTGGCGGGTGGGTTGCGGCACCGGTTTGCGCGCGGTCCGGTATCAACCGATGCAACCGGAGCATCAGCGCCTGTGGAGCGGGGTCCCCATCGTTGCCGTCATCATGGATACGTTTGAGGAAAACACGAATTTCATCCACCCCATCCAGCAGCACGGTGGCATGGGGCAAGTCCATCTGCACATCGCCGTCGCGCATGGCGCCAAGGAGATCTTCCAGGGCATGGCTAAGGGTCTCCAGATGACTGAACCCAAAGAAGCCACAGGTGCCCTTGATGGTGTGGATTGCCCGGAAGGCGCTGGCGATACGGTCATTGTCCCGGGGGGAGCGCTCCAGTGCCACGATATCCTGTTCCAGTTGCCCCAGGTTCTCGTCACTTTCGATCAGAAAGCTTTGCAGTGCCTTGTCGTTTTCCTGCATCGGGCCTTCTCCCCCTGGAACCTGTCGTAGGTTTGTTATGCGTATCGAGGTTGTTGTTCAGCCAGCGGCGAGTTTTCGCAACGAAGCCAGGCGTAATATGGAACGCAGATCGGCGTCATGCGGGGGTTTGACCAGATAGTTGTCGCAGCCGGCCTGGCGACCGGCCAGATGCGCCTCCGCGGAGGTCATGCTGGAGAGCATGGCGATGCGTGCCGGGTTACCTTGCTGTCGCAGGGCGCTGCAGGCCTCGAGGCCACCCATTACCGGCATTTCCACATCCAGGAAGATCAGATCGAAAGGGTGCTTCCGGGCACAGGCCAGAGCCTCACTGCCGTCTGCGGCCTGGGTAATGTCCAGGTCATAGGAGCCGGCTGCCAGTTCGTGCAACTTGGCAGTGATAAGGCTGCGGATGGTGGTGCTGTCGTCCACCACCAGGATACGGAGTCTGTCCATGACTCTTCCCTGTGGAGCGGCTACTTCCATTCTGTTCCCCCGGATCTCGTTGTGAGACCTCTGAAGCAGGTTGAACTGCTTCCCCATTCAGAACAGGCGCTATGATTTTTATAGATGCAAAAAATGGAATTAACAGGCGAAAAGGATAAACGGTGCGGTTTTATGGATGTTCGCCGTAACTGATCTGCAGCCGTTTTTCCAAATCTGATTCACAAAAATTGCCATGCGCCATCGATAGGAACAGAAGTACCATGTTTTCCTTCACGCTGGCGTCGCGCAGGGGACAGGCGAAAATCGAATGGCGATGAACGGACGTCGGTTGGGGGCTGTCAGGAGGGAAAAGGGGCTGTCAGACGCCACTCCGGGTGGCGCCTGACAGGTTCAGACTGAATCAGTGCGGTGCGTTTTCTTTCGGCTTGCCGTTCAAGGGAACGCCGGCGAGCTTGCGGACCACCACATAAAACAGCGGAATAAAGAAAATCGCCAGCACCGTGGCGGTGAGCATGCCGCCGAACACCCCGGTACCGATGGCGTTTCGGGCGCCAGCGCCGGCGCCGGTGCTGATCATCAGCGGGGTCACCCCGAGCATGAAGGCCAGGGAGGTCATCAGGATGGGCCGCAGTCGCATGCGTACCGCTTCCAGAGTGGCCTTGACCAGGTGCTCGCCTTTCTGCTCCAGCTCCAGGGCAAATTCCGCTATCAGAATGGCGTTCTTCGCCGATAGCCCGATAGTGGTCAGCAGGCCTACCTGGAAGAACACATCGTTTTCCAGCCCCCGGAAGGTGGCAGCCAGTACGGCACCGATAACCCCCAGTGGCACTACCAGCATCACCGCAAAGGGAATCGACCAGCTCTCATAGAGGGCGGCCAGACAGAGGAATACCACCAGAAGCGACAGGGCATACAGTGCCGGAGCCTGATCGCCGGACTGGCGCTCCTGATAGGACAGGCCGGTCCATTCGAAGCCGAAACCGGCCGGCAGCTTGGCGGTGAGCTCTTCCATGGCATCCATGGCATCACCGGTACTGTAGCCGGGGGCGGCGTTCCCCTGGATGTTCACTGAGGAGACACCGTTGTAGCGTTCCAGCTTCGGCGACCCGTAGGTCCAGTGGCCGGTGGCAAAGGCGGAGAAAGGCACCATTTCGCCCTGATTATTGCGCACATACCAGTCATCAATGTTTTCCGGCAGCATGCGATAGGGCGCGTCGGCCTGCACATAGACCCGCTTCACCCGGCCCCGGTCCACAAAGTTGTTCACGTAGCTGGAGCCCCAGGCAATCTGCAGGGTGCTGTTGATGTCGCTGATGCTGAGCCCCAGGGCCTTGGCTTTCTGCTGGTCAATGTCGAGCTGGTACTGGGGGCTGTCTTCCAGACCATTGGGACGTACCCCGGCCAGGCGCGGGTCCTGGCTGGCCATCCCCAGTAACTGGTTGCGCGCCTGGATCAGGGCCTCGTGACCCCGACCGGCCTGATCGAGAAGCTGAAAGTCAAAGCCGCTGGCGTTACCCAGCTCCGGAATCGAGGGAGGGTTCAGGGCAAAGATCATGGCTTCGCGGATGCTGGCGAAGAAGCCCATGGAGCGGCCCACTACCTGGTCGACCCCATCCACGGACAAGTCCCGTTCACTCCAGTCTTTCAGGTTCACAAATGCCAGGCCGGCGTTCTGGCCCTGGCCGGTGAAACTGAAACCGGCAACGGTGAACAGGCCATCCACGGCGGAGGTTTCCTCGTTGAGGTAGTAATTCTCCATCTTCTTCAGCACGTCCACGGTCTGCTCCTGGGTGGACCCGGCGGGCAGCGTGACCAGGGTGAACATGATGCCCTGGTCTTCTTCCGGCAAGAAGCTGGACGGCAGGCGCATGAAGGAATAACCCAGCACACCCACGATCACCACGTAAATGGCCAGATAACGACCCCGGCGGCCGAGAATCTTTTCCACCCGACCCTGATACGCCTTGCTGCTGCGATCAAAGGTGCGGTTAAACCAGCCGAAGAAGCCTGAATCGGTCTGGTGCTCCGCGTCCTTGGCCTTGAGCATGGTGGCGCACAACGCCGGGGTGAGGATCAGGGCAACCAGCACGGACAGCACCATGGCGGACACAATGGTGATCGAGAACTGGCGGTAAATCGCCCCGGTCGATCCGGGGAAGAACGCAATGGGGATAAAGACCGCGGACAGTACCAGGGCGATACCCACCAGGGCGCCGGTAATCTGCCCCATGGATTTGCGGGTGGCTTCCTTGGGTGGCAGCCCTTCCTCGTGCATGACCCGTTCCACGTTTTCCACCACCACGATGGCGTCATCCACCAGCAGGCCAATGGCCAGCACCATGCCGAACATGGTCAGGGTATTGATGGAGAAACCGAAAGCCGCCAGCACACCGAAGGTGCCCAGCAGCACCACCGGCACCGCAATGGTCGGGATCAGGGTGGCGCGGAAATTCTGCAGGAACAGATACATCACCAGGAAGACCAGGATGATGGCTTCGAACAGGGTGTGGACCACTTCCTCAATGGAGATCTCCACGAACGGGGTCGTATCGTAGGGATAGTCCATTTCCATCTTTTCCGGGAAGAAGGGTTTCAACTCTTCCAGGCGGGCGCGCACCGCATCAGCGGTATCCAGCGCGTTGGCCCCGGAGGCCAGGCTGATGGCCAGACCGGCGGCAGGCTGGCCGTTATAGCGGCCCACCACATCATAGTTCTGGGCCGCCAATTCCACCCGCGCCACATCACGCAGAAACACCTGGGAACCATCCGGATTGACCTTGAGCAGGATATTCTCGAACTGCTCGGTACTTTGCAGGCGGGTCTGGGCAATGATGTTGGCGTTCAGTTGCTGGCCTTCCACCGCCGGGGCACCCCCAAGCTGGCCGCTGGCCACCTGGTTGTTCTGTACCTGAATGGTCTGGGTAATGTCCTGGGGCGTCAGATCGTATTTGTTGAGCTGGTTCGGATCGAGCCAGATACGCATGGCATAGGGAGAGCCGAACAGCTGGATCTTGCCCACACCCGGTACCCGGCTGATCGGGTCCTGCACATTGGAGGCCACATAATCGGCCAGATCGGCCCGGGTAAGGCTGCCGTCCTCGGAGGAAAACGACACCACCATCAGGAATGAATCCGAGGATTTGCTCACCTGCAGACCCTGCTGTTGCACTTCCTGTGGCAGTAGCGGTGTGGCCAGTTGCAGCTTGTTCTGCACTTGAACCTGGGCAATATCCGCGTCGGTCCCCGGGGCGAAGGTGAGCGTGATCTGGGCGTTGCCGAAGGAATCGCTGCTGGAACCGATATAGAGCAGATTATCGATACCGCTCATCTGCTGCTCAATCACCTGGGTGACCGAGTCTTCCACGGTTTTTGCCGAGGCCCCCGGATAGTTACCGGCAATGGTCACCGCGGGCGGGGCCACTGCCGGGTACTGTTCCACCGGCAGGGTGTAAATAGCCAGGGCACCGGCCATCATCATGATGATGGCGATAACCCAGGCAAAAATCGGGCGGTCAATAAAGAATCTGGCCATGGTATTCCCGTTTCTCGTTACGTCGAGTTAGTGTGCGCCCAGTGAGCCGCGTGCGTTTATTGTCCCGTGCCTTGGGCCCCGCCTTGCGCAGCGGGTGCCTGGGAGGGTTGTGACTGCTGTTCGGTATCTACCGGGCTGACCGGAATACCCGGCTGAATTTTCTGCAGCCCATCCACGATCAGGCGATCCCCGTCTTTCAGGCCACTGGCAATCAGCCACTCACTGCCCACGGCCCGTTCGGTGACCACGTTCACTTTTTTCACCGTATTGTTCTCGTCAATCAGCATGGCGCTGGCCTGACCAGTAGGGTCACGGGTAATGCCTTTCTGGGGCACCAGAATGGCATCGTCGCGCTGGCCCTCCGGAAGCCGGCCGCGCACAAACATGCCAGGCAACAGATCACCATCCGGGTTGGGGAAGAGGGCGCGCAGGGTCACCGAGCCGGTGCTTTCGTCCACTGCGTATTCGGAGAATTGCAGGGCACCTGCCTTGCTGTACTCGCTGCCGTCTTCCAGGATCAGGGTAATGCGTGCTTCATCATCGCTGACCTGCTGCAGTTCGCCGGCTTCCATGGCCTGGCGCAGACGGCGCAGCTCAATGCTGGACTGGGTCAGGTCAACGTAAATGGGGTCCAGCTGGCGGATGGTGGCCAGGGCGTTGGCCTGGTTGGCGGTGACCAGGGCGCCGGCAGTGACGGTGGAGCGCCCGATGCGGCCGCTGATCGGTGCCTCAATGGTGGCGTAGTCCAGGTTGATCTGCGCGCTTTTCAGGTTGGCGCGAGCGGCGGCCACCGCGGCCTTGTTCTCGTCCAGGGCAGCTTTGGCTTCGTCATATTCCTGTTGGCTCACGGAACGGCGTTCCAGCAGGGTCTTGAAGCGATCCACGCGCAGGGTGTTGGAGTTCAGGGTGGCCTGGGCCCGGGCCAGCTCCGCCCGTGCAGAGTCCACGGCAGCCTGGTAGGTCCGGGAGTCGATCTTGTAGAGAGGTTGCCCGGCTTCCACCTTCTGGCCTTCCTCGAACAGGCGCTGTTCGATCACGCCGCTGACCTGTGGGCGCACTTCGGCAATCTGGTGAGCGGTGGTGCGCCCGGGCAGCTCCCGGCTGAGGGTGGTGGATTGAGCCTTTACCGTAATGAAGCCAACCTGCGGCGCCTGTTGCTGCTGTTGCTGTCCGGCCTGGTCGCCGTCACTGCAACCGCCAAGCTGCAGGGCAAGGGCGCCTGCCAGGAAGGAGAGAATCAAACCGCTGCGCATAATCACCTCTAGTTTTAATACACGCCGTCAGGCACCGGCTCGGTGAGCGGGCGCTGCTTGCAGGAAATATGAATCAGGTTCAGTATATACATTCAGTGATGTATGTATAGACCCGAACGCGGAATCCATTTGATTTTTTCACGTCCATAAGAGTCTCCCATGGTCAGGCGAACGAAGGCAGAAGCGCTGCAAACCCGGGCTCAGATCCTGGATGCCGCCGAGCAGGTTTTTCACCGTAAAGGGGTACTGTCCGCCTCTTTAAAGGATATTGCCAGCGAGGCCGGGGTGACGCGAGGGGCGATCTACTGGCACTTCAAAAACAAGCATGATGTGTTCATGGCCATGGTGGATCGCAGTCGTCTGCCGTTCGACAGCCTGGCGGAGCGGGCAGAGGACGCCAGCGAGCCGGATCCACTGGGGCGCCTGCGCGAGTTTATGGTCTTTCTGTTACAGCAAGCGGTCTGTGATCCCGGCCAGCGACGGCTTTTCGAGATCATGTTCCAGAAATGCGAGTTCAGCGGTGAGAATGCCGATTTGCTGGATCGCCAGCGTGAGGCCTGTCGGGACTCCTCCGCGCGGTTGGCGCGGACCTTTGCCAACGCCATTGCCCGCGGCCAGCTCCCGGAAAGTCTGGATACGGGAAAGTCTGTTAGCTGGTTACACAGCCAGCTCACCGGCGTGATCATGACCTGGCTACTCGATCCAGAGGTACTGGACCTGGAGCGGGCAGCCACGGATTTTGTCGATACCTGCCTGTTCGCCCTGCAGCATGCTCCCTCCCTGCGTCAGCGTCCCGGAGATTGATCCCGGCCCCTGAAGATCCCACTGAAATACCGGTCCGCATTTCCGATGGTCGGTCTGGGCAGAGCACATACCCAGTGGTATGTTTTTGGGCCTGCCGAGATAAAAGCGCCTTTCCAGCCAACTTCAGATTTCGTTTCAAAAAACGAAACGTCATTCCAAAATAGTATTGACGACCCTCCCGAGCCATGTCAGATTGACTGGCGAGTCAACATCTTGTTTCCGCTGAAGGGCGGTGGGACCGCCGATTCCCTTCAGCATTCGCTACAGCAGCAACACAAATAAAAGGCGCTTATAAAAGCGCCGCGGGAGAGCACAACATGTTTGATCGGCACTATGCGGTCTGGCCGGAGAATATGCCGCGCCACCTCAGCCTGCCGCAGACCAGCCTCTATACCAATCTGGAGGTTTCGGCCCTGCGTTATCCCCACCGGGATGCAATCAACTATTACGACAGCCCCATCACGTTCGCGGAGCTCAAGCAGCAGGTGGATGCCCTGGCGGGTTACCTGCAATCGCTGGGCGTGGAGAAGGGTGACCGGGTGCTGCTGTTCATGCAGAACGCCCCCCAGTTCATCATCAGTTACTACGCCATCCTCCGTGCCAATGCCATTGTGGTGCCGGTGAACCCCATGAACCGGGCCGCCGAACTGGAGCATTACCTGGAGGATACCGATGCTGCCGTGGCCATCTGTGGCCAGGAATTGTTGCCGGCGGTGGCCCCGGTGGTGGGCATGGTGAACCTGCGCCATGTGATCGTGGCGGCCTACAGCGATTACCTCACCCGTGACACGGACCTGCCGCTGCCCGCCGAGGTGGAAGCGCCGGCAGTAGCGCTGAATCATCCCGCGCACATTGCCTGGAAAGACGCCATTGGTGCCGGTGAATCCCCCGGCGAACTGTTGGTCGGCCCGGACGATCTGGCGGTGTTTCCCTATAGCTCCGGGACCACCGGGGCGCCAAAGGGATGCATGCACACCCATGGTTCGGTAATGGCCACCTGTGTCCAGGGGGCGATCTGGAGTCATGGCACCACCGAGTCGGTGACTCTGGCCACGCTGCCGTACTTTCATGTGACCGGCATGCAGGGCTCCATGAACACGCCGATCTATGGCGGCTCATTGATCGTCTTGATGACCCGCTGGGATCGTCGCGTGGCGGCCACGCTGATTGAGCGTTACAAGGTCAGCCGCTGGGTGAATATCGTCACCATGGCCATCGATCTGCTCTCCGATCCGGACGTGGAGAAATATGACCTGTCTTCACTGGAAAATATTGGCGGTGGCGGGGCAGCCATGCCCGCGGCAGTCTCCGACAAACTCTTCCAGCTCACCGGACTGCGTTACATGGAAGGCTATGGCCTGTCCGAAACCATTGCCGGCACCCACATCAATCCCACCGATAACCCCAAGTCCCAGTGTCTGGGGATTCCGGTATTCGATATCGATTCACGCATTGTGGCAGTGGAAGACGACGGCCAGACCGGCAGGGAATTGGGGCCGGGTGAAGTGGGGGAAATCCTCATCCATGGCCCGCAGGTGTTCCAGGGCTACTGGAAGCGTCCCCAGGAAACGCAAAAGGTGTTTGTCGAGCTGGATGGCAAGCGTTTCTTCCGCACCGGTGATCTGGGTTACCACGACGAAGAGGGCTATTTCTTCATCGTCGATCGGGTCAAACGGATGATCAACGCGTCCGGCTTCAAGGTCTGGCCCGCCGAGGTGGAAAGCCTCATGTACCGCCACCCGGCCATCCAGGAAAGCTGCGTGATTTCCACTCCCCACCCCCGTCGCGGTGAAACCGTGAAAGCCTGTGTGGTTCTGCGCAACGAGATGAAAGGCACGCTCACCGAGCAGGCCATCATCGACTGGTGCAAGGAAGAAATGGCCGCCTACAAGGTGCCAGAGGTGGTGGAGTTTCGCGATGAGCTGCCCCGTTCGCCCACCGGCAAGGTGATGTGGCGAGCCCTGCAGGAGCAGGAATGGGCCAGTGAGCAGAAACAGCAGGCTTGCTAGCAGGACAACACCCGGTCAGCACCACAATAAAACCTACGCGGCAGCGCTACGTCGCAGGGGCTGACATAACAAAGGAAAAACGGGAAACGCCAATGCCACTGAGCGGCGGTTCCCCCATACAGGAGGCTTTGCCTTGGACTTATTCATGCAGCAAGTGCTTAACGGCCTGACGCTGGGCAGCATCTACGGGCTGGTGGCCCTGGGGCTGACCCTGGTGTACGGCATTTTGCACGTACCGAACTTTGCCCACGGGGCGCTCTATATGGTGGGCGCCTATGTGTCCTACGTGATCATGGTCGATTTTGGCGCCAACTACTGGCTGGCCATGCTTGGCGCCGCCGGTGCTGTGGCGTTGCTGGCGGTGTTGTGCGAGCGACTGGTGTTCAACCCCTTGCGTGATGCGCCGCCAATCCACGACAAGATTGCCGCCATCGGCATCATGCTGTTTCTGGAAGCGCTGGTGCAGATGCACTGGGGCGCGGAATTCCGCCGCATGCCCACGCCTTACACCGGCATTGTGGAATTTGCCGGCCTGACCCTGCCGGCCCAACGGATACTGATCATTGTCGGCGCCTTCTCGCTGATGGCGGTGTTGCATCTATTCCTGAAGAAGACCCTGACCGGCTCCACCATTGTGGCCATGGCCCAGAACCGGGAAGGGGCCTTCCTGGTAGGGATCGATGCCAACCGGGTGGCGATGATGACCTTTGCCATCTCCGGGGTGCTGGCGGCGGTGGGGGCCACCCTGTTCGCGCCGATTAACCTGGTGTATCCGGCCATGGGGCATCTGCTGATCATGAAAGCCTTTGTGATCATCATCCTCGGTGGCATGGGCTCCATTCCCGGTGCCATTGTCGGCGGCTTGATCATCGGTTTTGCGGAAGCCTTTGGTGGCTTCTACATCTCCACCGACTACAAGGACATCATCGCCTTCGCCTTGCTGGTGGTGATTCTCTCCATCAAGCCCACTGGTCTGTTCACCAAGGGGGTGCGCTAATGAACGCCCTGCACAAGATTTCCGATTTTTTCATGACGCCGGCGATGAAGATCGTGATGATCCTTGCGGCACTGCTGTTCCCCTTCGTGGCGAGCAATGAATACCAGATCTACGTGATGGCACTGGCATTTGTCTGGGCCATTGCGGTCTACGGCATGAATATCATCACCGGGCTTTGTGGCCAGTTGAATCTCGCCCATGGCGGCTTCTTTGCCATCGGCGCCTATACCCTGGCGATTCTCACCGTGGATCATGGTTGGGCGTTCTGGTGGGCCTTTGTGGCAGCGGGTATTGCCGGCGCCCTGTTGGGCTTCCTGGCAGGGGTGGTGTCGTTGCGCCTGAAAGAGCACTACTTCGCCATCTTTACCCTCTGTGTGGGCTTCATCATTTATCTGTTGATCGATAAATGGGAGGAGCTGACCCACGGTGCCCTGGGCATTATCAATATTCCGGCGCCGAGCGGATTCGGCCTGGTGGATTTCACCGAAACCACGCCGTTCTATTACCTGGCCCTGGTGTTCATGGTGCTGTCCATCTGGCTGGCGGCGCGGATTGCCAACTCCCTGCTGGGCCGAAGCTTCCGGGCCATTCGTATCAGTGACGAGCTGGCCGCGTCCCTGGGTATCAACCTGATGCGCAACAAGGTACTGGCATTCGTGCTGTCCACCACCTACGCCAGTGTGGCCGGTGCGTTGTATGCCGGCATGGTGCGCTTTATCGGCCCGGCAGAAGCCGACGTGGTGCATACCTTCGACATGATTACCTTCCTGCTGGTGGGTGGCATCGGCACCCTGATGGGGCCGCTGTTCGGCACCCTGGCGATTACCTGGCTGACCCAGTCCCTGCAGTTCCTGGAAGAGTACCGGATGATCGTGTTCGGCCCGCTGCTGGTGGTGCTGGTGATCTTTTTCCCACGCGGTGTGGTGGGCACCTTCCTGACCTGGCGTGGTCGCCGTCTGGCCGCAGCCCATGAAACCGCCCAAAAGGAATCTGCCAGCGAAAAAAAGTCGCAGCCGAACAAGGCGGTAACACCTCGCAATCAGGAGGCCGGTAACCATGCTTAAGATCAATAACCTGACCAAACGGTTCGGGGGTCTGGCGGCGGTGAACAACGTCAGCATCGAATTCGACGCCAACAAGATCAACGCCATCATCGGCCCCAACGGTGCGGGGAAAAGCACTTTCTTCAATCTGGTGGCCGGCGCCATGGCGCCCACGGAAGGCTCCATCGAATACCAGGGTATGGATATCACCGGTATGGCTTGTGACCGCATTGCCCGCCTGGGTATCGCGCGGACCTTCCAGACCACCTCACTGTTCGATGAATCTACTGTGCTGGACAACCTGATTGTGGGCCACCGTCTTCGCACCCAGTCGCGCCTGTGGGACGTGATCATCAACTCAAAGCGTCTGCGTGATGAAGAGAAAAAATGTCGTTCCCGGGCCCAGGAAGTGCTGGATTTCGTCGGCCTGTCCCATATCGGTCATCGCATTACCGCGGACATCAGCCAGGAAGAAAAAAAGCGCGTGGCCTTTGCGCTGGCCCTGGCCACCGACCCGGAGCTGGTACTGCTGGATGAACCCGCCGGTGGCATCAACCCGGAGGAGACCGAGAATCTGGCCTCACTGATCCGCAAGATGGTGGAGCACGGCGTCACTGTCTGCCTGATCGAGCACAAGATGGACATGATCATGAGCCTGGCGGACAAGATCATGGTGCTGGACCACGGTGAAAAAATTGCCGAAGGCACCCCGGAACAAATCCGAAACAATCCGGTGGTAATCGAAGCCTATCTGGGGAGTGATGACGATGCTGCAGCTTAACGATGTGGAAGCCCGCTACGGCAGCTTCAAGGCCCTGGAAAAAGTCTCCATGACGGTGGGCGAGGGTGAACTGGTGGTATTGCTGGGCGCCAATGGCGCCGGCAAGAGCACCCTGTTCAATACCATCAGCGGCTTGCTCAAACCTACTGCCGGCAAAATTTCCCTGAATGGCAAGGATGTCACCGGCCTCAAGCCTTCCGGCCTGGTACAGAGTGGCGTGGTGCAGTGCCCGGAGGGACGCAAGCTGTTCCCGGAAATGTCGGTGCTGAAAAACCTGATGCTGGGTGCCTATGTGCATCGCCGGGACAAGGCCGCCATGAAGAAGACGCTGGACCAGGTGCTGGCGCTGTTTCCGATTCTCGACGAGAAGAAGGACCATGCGGCTGGATCCCTCAGTGGCGGGCAGCAACAGATGGTGGCCATTGGTCGCGCCATGATGGGGCGGCCGAAACTACTGCTGCTGGACGAGCCTTCTCTGGGGCTGGCCCCGCTGGTCGTGAAGCAGATGTTTGAAACCATCAAGGGCATCAACGAACAGGGCACCACCGTGTTGCTGGCGGAGCAGAATGCCTTCGCCGCACTGAAAATTGCTCACCGCGCCTACGTGATCGAAAACGGTCGCCTGGTGATGGAGGGTGATAAAGACGCGATGCTGGGTAATGAAGAAATTCGCAAGGCCTACATCGGGGCCTGAGGCGATCACCCGCAACGTGTGCGCTACACAACAAGGTTGAAATAATAACGGGAGAGTTTCATGAGCAACGGAAAAAATACACTGGTTAAGCGTTTCTGCCGCCTGGCCTGCGCCAGCGCCATCGCACTGGCCGCCAGCGGCGCACAGGCGGCCGAAACCGTGACCATCGGTTTCACCGGGCCACTGAGTGGCGGTGCCGCCTTGTACGGGCAGAACACCCTGGAAGGCCTGCAAATGGCTGCCCGGGAAATCAACGACAAGGGTGGTTTCAAGGTGGGTGATGACACCTACGAGATCAACCTGGTATCCCTGGATGACAAGTACGCCCCCAGTCAGGCGGCGGTGAACGGCAAGCGCCTGGTGCAGCAGTACAATGCACCGGTGATCTTTACGCCGCATTCCGGTGGCACCTTTGCCCTGCAAGCGTTCAATGAGCGGGATGATTTCCTGGTGATGTCCTATACCTCGGTGCCCACTGTGACCGAGAAGGGCAATGAACTGACCGTGCGTATCCCGCCCACCTTTACCGGCTACATGAAGCCGTTCACCAAGATCGCCATGGAACAGAATGGCAAGAAAGTGGCCATCGCCAATGCCACCCATGACTACGCCAAGTACTGGACCAAGGCATTCGTGCCCACCTGGGAAGCCATGGGCGGCACCGTGGTGGCGGATAACCCCATGGACTACAACAAGTCGGCGGACTTCTATACCGGCGTCAGCAAGGTGCTGGCAGAGAAGCCGGACGTGCTGTTCATTGGCGGGGCGTCCGAACCCACAGCGCTGGTGGCCAAGCAGGCCCGCCAGCTGGGCTTCAAAGGCGGCTTCGTGATCATGGACCAGGCCAAGATGGGCGAAATGTCGAAGATCATTGGCGGCTACAAGATGCTGGAAGGCTCCGTGGGTGTGGTCCCGCTGACCATGTACGAGGAGCAGGGCGCCAAGGATTTTGTTGCCAAGTACCACACGCAGAATGACGGCAAGGATCCCACCACCGAAGTGGCCTACAACTATTTCGCCATGCATACCGTGGTTCAGGCCATGAAGGAAGCCGGTACCGTGGAGGACGCCAAGGCAATCCGGGCGGCCATGGGCGATGCGCTGAAAAACCTGGCGGAGGAGCATAACCCCTACGGCGTGACTGAAATCGATGCCAAGGGTGGCATGATGGCCGATCCCAATATCGCTACCGTCAAGAAAGGTGGCACCGTTGAGCTGCAGCGTATTTCCGAGGTGCTGGGCGAGTAACCTGGCGAGGAGGGGAAGCAGGGCGCCAGGCGCCCTGTTTTTTCGTCTTCTTCAGATAATGAAATATTATTCCAAAATAATTGAAAGCGATCCGCCTTTGCTTATACTGGGGGCAGTTAACAGTTATGTGCGTCGCCATTAGGCATCGCAGATCAGTGTTATCAAGCGGCAATGAAATGCCTGTGCAATAGCAGTGGCCCTCTGCCGCAGGAGCGTAGCGCAGTGGAGCAACGACCGCGGGTCGGCCCGAAGGATGAGCGGAGCGAATAACGTCGCTGGCGGCGCGATAACAGTTTCGAGGCACGAGTTTCGAGTCGCGAAAACCGGAAACCTCCGCGCTTTGAGGTTTTGCCTTTCGAAACTCGTTTCTCGCAACTCGCAACGGTTTTCGCGCCGCCAGCGACGCTCCTGCAACCTGCAAGGTTGATAGCACGTCGAGATTTCATCTTCCTGACCCGGCCTCAGACCGGGCAGGTACTGCCTGGCTTCACCGGAGCATGGCAGTTCAACGAGGAGAGTACTATGAGTCATCCGGTCAGCCTCAGTCGCGATAGCGATATTGGCGTAATCCGAATCAACTATCCCCCCGTCAATGCGCTGGGCCATGGGGTCCGGGAAGGACTGCAGAGCTGTCTACGCGAGGCCTTGGCGGACGATGGCATCCAGGCGGTGGTGGTGATCGGCGAGGGCAAGACCTTTCCGGCCGGCGCCGATATCCGTGAATTCGGCAAGCCGCCCCAGCAGCCGGTACTGCCCGCGGTGATTGATGAATACGAAGCCAGCGACAAGCCGGTGATCGCTGCCATCCATGGCACCGCCCTGGGTGGCGGGCTGGAAGTGGCGCTGGGCTGCGATTATCGCGTGGCCCTGGACAGCGCCCGCCTGGGCCTGCCGGAAGTGAAGCTGGGCCTGCTGCCCGGTGCCGGTGGCACCCAGCGCCTGCCGCGTCTGGTGGGGGCACAGAAAGCCCTGGAAATGATCGTGGGCGGCAACCCCATCAAGGCAGCCGAGGCCCGGGAGCTGGGTCTGGTGGACGAGGTGGTCAGTGGCGATCTGCTGGATGGCGCACTGGCCTTTGCCTGCAGGCTGGTGGCCGATGGCGCGCCGCTGCGAAAACTCTCCGAACTGGACGTGCCCGGGGATACCAGTGCCGAGCTGTTCGAGCATTTCGAGCAATCCATAGCCAGAAAACAGCGCGGCTTCAAGGCGCCGTTTTCCTGTATCAAGGCGGTCAAGGCAGCGGTGGAGTTGCCATACGACAAGGGCGTGGAGCGGGAACGGGAGCTGTTCTTCAAGCTGCTGGTTTCCAGCGAATCCGCGGCCCAGCGTCATGTGTTCTTTGCCGAACGGGAAGTGGCCAAGGTGCCAGGGCTCGACAAGGACACCCCCAAGCGCGAGATCAAGCTGGCGGCGGTGATCGGCGCGGGCACCATGGGCGGCGGTATCGCCATGAATTTCGCCAATGCGGGCATTCCGGTAAAGATTCTCGAGGTGAAAGAAGAGGCCCTGGAAAAGGGCATCGCCATCATCCGCAAGAACTACGAAAACACCGCGAAGAAAGGCCGCATTACCCAACAGCAGGTGGAGCAGCGCATGGCGCTGATTCAGCCCACCCTCAGCTACGACGATCTGAGCGATGTGGACCTGGTGATCGAAGCGGTGTTCGAGAACATGGACGTAAAAAAGGCAGTGTTCAGTGAGCTGGATCGGGTCTGCAAACCCGGCGCCATTCTCGCCACCAACACCTCCACCCTGGACGTGAATCGCATTGCCAGCTTCACCCGCCGTCCCGAAGACGTGATGGGCATGCACTTCTTCAGCCCCGCCAACGTGATGAAGCTGCTGGAAAACGTGCGTGGTGAGAAGACCTCCGATGAAGTGATCGCCACTGTCATGGACCTGAGCCGTCGCATCGGCAAGGTCGGTGTGCTGGTGGGCGTGTGCCATGGTTTTGTCGGCAACCGCATGCTGCACAAGCGCCAGGCGGAAGCCATCGAGCTGGTCAACGAAGGGGCCAGCCCGGAGCAGGTGGACAAGGTACTGTTCGATCTGGGCTTCCCCATGGGGCCGTTTGCCATGTCTGATCTGGCCGGTATGGATGTGGGCTATCGCATCCGCGAGGAACTGCGCAAGGAAGACCCGGATAACGCACCGCCGCGCAACTGGACTGACGAACTGGTGGAAGCCGGTCGTCTCGGTCAGAAAACCCAGGCTGGCGTTTTTGACTATAAAGACGGCGACCGCACCCCTGTTCCTTCACCGGCTGTTGAGAGCATTATTGCTACATATCGTAGTGATAACGGGATTAACCCCCGTGAAATCAGCGACCAGGAAATCCTGGAGCGCTGCATGTACGTGATGGTCAACGAGGGGGCGAAGATCCTGGAAGAGGGCATCGCCGCTCGCCCGCTGGATGTGGATGTGATCTGGATCTACGGCTACGGCTTCCCGGTGTACCGCGGCGGTGTGCTGTTCTGGGCGGACCAGGTGGGTGTGAAAACCATCCACGACAAGATCAACGAGATCTATCAGCAAACCGGCTCGGATGCCTGGAAGCCGGCCAAACTGCTCAGCGACCTGGCAGAGCAGGGCAAAGGCTTTTACCGCTGAGAAACGAATGTTGCAACCCGTCGTTTGAGCCTTGCTTGCAAGGCTCCAACAGTGGTTGCGAAGCAAAGAACAACCTTTCAAGAGGTTCAAAGATGGATATCAACTACACCCCGGAAGAACTGGCGTTTCGCGATGAAGTGCGCGCCTTTCTGGATGAAAAGCTGCCCAAGGACATCGCCAGCAAGGTCAAGAACAGCCAGCACCTGGGCAAGGAAGACACCATCCGCTGGCAGAAAATCCTTAACGAAAAGGGCTGGATGGCCATGCATTGGCCCACAGAGCACGGCGGTACTGGCTGGTCTCCCATCCAGAAGCACATCTTCGAGGAAGAGTGCGCCGAGTATGGCGCCCCTACCGTGCTGCCTTTCGGCGTGAACATGGTGGCGCCGGTGCTCATCAAGTTCGGCACCGACGAGCAGAAACAGAAATACCTGCCGCCCATCCTCAACAGTGATGTGTGGTGGTGTCAGGGCTACTCGGAGCCGGGTGCCGGCTCTGATCTGGCCGGCCTGAAAACCAAGGCGGTTCGTGAAGGCGACCACTATGTGGTCAATGGCCAGAAAACCTGGACTACCCTGGGGCAGCATGCAGACTGGATCTTCTGTCTGGTACGTACCGATCCGAATGCCAAGAAACAGGAAGGGATTTCCTTCCTGTTGATCGACATGGAAACCCCGGGCATCACCGTGCGGCCTCTGATTACCCTGGACGGCGAGCACGAAGTGAACGAAGTGTTCTTCGACGACGTAAAAGTGCCGGTGGAAAACCTGGTCGGTGAAGAGAACAAGGGCTGGACCTGCGCCAAGTACCTGCTGACTTTCGAGCGTACCGGTATTGCCGGTGTGGGCCAGTCCAAGGCGGCGCTCAAGCACTTGAAAGAGGTGGCTCGCAAGGTCCAGCAGAACGGCAAACCGTTGATTGAAGACCCGCTGTTCCGCAACCGTCTGGCGGATGTGGAAATGGAGCTGATGGCACTGGAAATGACCAACCTGCGTACCGTGGCCGCAGCCCAGGCGGGCGGTGTCCCCGGCGCAGAAAGTTCTTTCCTGAAAATCATGGGCACCGAACTGCGTCAGGAAATTACCGACCTGTTCCGTCGTGCGGCGGGTCCCTACGCCCAGCCGTTCCTGCCGGAAACCTTTGACGCAGATTACGACGGTGAAATGGTGGGCCCCGACTTTGCCAACAGTGTTTCCACCAAGTACTTCAACATGCGCAAGCTGTCGATCTTCGGCGGCTCCAATGAAATTCAGAAGAACATCATCGCCAAGATGATTCTGGGACTGTAAGGAGACGACCATGGACTTCAAACTGAGCGACGAACAACGCATGCTCGAGGAAACCGTGGGCCGTCTGGTTCGCGATGGTTACCCCTTCGACGTACGCGAAAAAGCCCGCACCAGCGAGCTGGGCTTCTCCAAAGAAATGTGGCAGCAGTTCGCCGAACTGGGCCTGCTGGGCGTGCCGTTTTCCGAAGATTTCGGCGGCTTCAATGGTGGCGGTCCGGAACTGATGGTGGTGGCGGAAGGTTTTGGTCGCGGCCTGGTCCTGGAGCCCTATCTTGCCACCGTGGTGCTCAGTGGCACCCTGATCAATGCCCTGGCTAGCGACAGCCAGAAAGAGGCATTGATCAGCGCCATCGTTGGCGGTGAATTGCGCCTGGCCCTGGCCGCCTATGAACCGGAAGGTCGTTATGACCATACCCATGTGGCGACAACGGCGGAAAAGAGCGGCGATAGCTATGTGATCAGCGGTAGCAAGGCGGTGGTCCTGCACGGGGATAGCGCCGACAAGCTGGTCGTGATTGCCCGTACCGCTGGTAATGCCAATGACCGCAATGGCTTGTCCGCCTTTGTGGTGGATGCTGCCGCCGAGGGCGTGAGCCGTCGCGGTTATGAAACCATTGATGGTCTGCATGCGGCGGAAATTAGCCTCAACAAGGCGCCGGCGGAGCTGCTGGGTGAAGAAGGCAATGCCATTGACGCCCTGGAGAAATCCCTGGCGCTGGGTATCGTTGCCCTCTGTGCGGAAGCCACCGGCGCCATGGAAGTGGCCTGTGACCACACCTTGAACTACATCAAGGAACGTCAGCAGTTCGGCGTGCCCATCGGCAAGTTCCAGGCCCTGCAACATCGCATGGTGGAAATGCGCATGGAGCTGGAAAAAGCCCGTTCCATGACCATTCTGGCAGCCTGCTCCCTGGAGTTGTCGGCACCGGTGTGTGCCAAGCGCCTGGCGGCGGCCAAGGCGATCATCGGCAAGTCCGGGCGCAAGGTGGCGGAAGAAGCCATCCAGCTCCATGGCGGCATGGGCATGATGGAAGAAACCGCCGTGTCTCATTACGCCAAGCGTATCGTGATGATTGACCACCAGCTTGGTGATCTGGGCTATCACATGCAGCAGCTGGAAAACCTGCTGGATGTGGACGAAGACGCTGCGTAACGCAACACACCAAGGCGGCTTCGGCCGCCTTTTTTGATGATAAAAAATATTTCTTAGCCGTAGGAGCGTCGCTTGCGGCGCGATAAAAGACCAGGATCAAAAGCACTCTCACCACAGAGGGCACAGAGTACACAGAGAAGAACCCGTTTTTTCCTCAGTGATCTCTGTGTCCTCTGTGGTAAATACCGCTTTTCAGGTTTTGGGTGATCGCGCCGCCAGCGACGCTCCTACAGATAGGTTTGAAATCCGGGAGAGCACCATGACGATCAACCGCCAGATTATTCTGTCCGAGTATCCCAAGGGGATGCCGCAGGCTGAGCATCTGCCCCTGCGCGAAGGGGCGATACCAACCCCGCAAGACGGGCAGGTTCTGATCAAGACCATCTACCTGTCCCTGGACCCCTACATGCGCGGTCGCATGAGCCCGGCCAAGTCCTATGCCGCCAGTGTGGAGCTGGGTGATGTGATGCAGGGGGCCACCGTGGGGCAGGTGGTGGAGTCGCGGCTGGAAGGCTATGAAGCCGGTGATTACGTGCTCGGCTTCGGGGGCTGGCAGGAATACTCCGTGCAGGGCAAGGCCATGCTGCGCAAGCTGGATCCGAAGCAGGCGCCCATCAGCACCGCCGTGGGTGTGCTGGGCATGCCGGGCTTTACCGCCTATGCCGGGCTGCTGGAAATCGGTCAGCCGAAAGAAGGCGAAACCGTGGTCGTGTCCGCCGCCAGCGGGGCCGTGGGGCAGGTGGTCGGTCAGATCGCCAAGCTCAAAGGCTGCCGTGTGGTGGGCGTGGCCGGGGCGCCGGACAAGTGCGAGCATGTGGTTGAGGCTTATGGCTTCGATGCCTGCGTCAACTACAAGGACGAGGATTTTGACGCGCAGCTCAAGGCAGCCTGCCCGGACGGCATCGATATCTATTTCGAAAACGTGGGCGGCAAGGTGTTCGATGCGGTGATGAAGCAGGTCAACGATTTCGCCCGCATTCCCCTGTGTGGTCGCATCGCCCACTACAACGATACCGAAGCGCCTCAGGGACCGGATCAGTTGCCCGCGTTTCTGACCAAGCTGTTGGTCAAGCGGATCCTGATCAAAGGCTTTATCCAGTTCGATTACGCCCACCTGATGAAGGACTTTGTCCGTGACATGAGTACCTGGATGCAGGCTGGAAAAATTCAGTACCAGGAAGATATCGTCCAGGGTCTGGAAAACACCGTGGATGCCTTCCAGGGCCTGTTGACCGGACGTAATCGCGGCAAGCTGCTGGTGCAGGTCAGCGAGGACCCCACCCGGTAATGGCGTCGGTAGAGGCCCAGGTCGAACGGTTGTTCGACCGTTATGGGCCACGCTACCGCTGGCTGGCCACCATAACCGTGATGCTCGGCACCATGTCCGTGGTGCTGGCGTCCACCATTATCAATGTGGCCATTCCCACCATCATGGTGGAGTTTCGGCTGGCCCAGGATCAGGTGCACTGGCTGGCCACCGGCTTTCTTGCTGCCATGACCGTGGGCATGCTGCTCAATGCCTGGTGTGCCCAGCGATTCGGTGCCCGTGGTGCCTATCTGCTGGCCATGGGGCTGTTTATCGTCGTGTCCATTATCGGTGCTGTCAGTGAGCAGTTTCCTCTGCTGGTGGCGGCCCGTATCGGACAAGGTCTGTTGGCCGGGCTGGTACAACCGTTGGCCATGATTACCATCTTTCAGGTCTTCCCGCTTAACCGGCGCGGCCAGGCCATGGGAATCTATGGGCTTGGCGTGGTGTTGGGGCCGGCGATTGCCCCTGCCATCGGAGGAGTGCTGGTGGATACCCTGTCCTGGCGGGCGGTGTTCCTGGTGGTGCTGCCGGCCTGTGTGGTGGGCATGGTGATGGCCTGGCGGTACCTGCCCGGCAAGGATCGCCAGCTGGCACCGGTTCGCCTCGACCGTGCTGGCGTGCTGTTGCTGGCCCTGGGTATCACGGCAGTGCTGTGGGGTCTGGCCAATGGCCATCGCCGTGGTTGGAGCGACCCCTGGTTGCTGGCCACGTTGCTTGTTGGCACTGTCTCGTTGGCATGGTTTGTGGTGTGGCAGCGGCGCCATGCCCACCCTCTCATGGATCTGAGGGTCTTTGCGTATCCGGGCTTCACGGGCAGCTTTCTCATGTCCATGGTGATTGGTGCCGGGGTGTTCGCCTCCACCTATGTGACGCCGCTGTATTTTCAGCAGGTACTGGGCGAAAGCGCCGCCAGTGCCGGCCTGATGTTGATGCCGGCGGGACTGGCCATGGCGTTCACCTTTCCGGTGGCCGGACACCTTACCGACCGATTTTCCGAGACCCGCATCATGATCATCGGTCTGCTGTTGTTTGTCCTCAACATGGCGCTGATGGCGGGTGCCACCTTGGCGACATCGGCGGTATGGCTGGTGTGGTGGACGCTGCTGGGCAGGGTGGGGCTGGGGTTGATGATGCCGCCATCGTCCACCGGGGCACTGGGCTTGCTGCCACCGGCATTGATTCCACAGGGCTCGGGCATTTTCAATTTCGCCCGGCAGATCGGCGGTGCCCTGGGCGTGAATCTGTGCGCCCTTTGCATACAATTTTTCAGTGATCGCTATGGGCAGACTGATCCTGGGTTGTCGCTGGCAGAGGCCTTTGAATTTGGTTTTGATCGGGCTTTCTGGTTGTTGTTAATCGTTTTCCTGCTGTCGTTGTGGCCCTTGCATGCCATGCGGCAGGGCTTGATAAAGAGACACTGTTATGACGGATAAACCTCGCATTCTGATCGTCGGTGCCGGTGCCATCGGCAGCTTTTATGGGGCCATTCTTAAACGGGCTGGCTGTGAGGTGAGTGTGGTGCTGCGCTCGGATTATGACGCGGTTAAGGAGGGCGGCTTTCGTTTTACCAGCCCACTGAGGGAGTTGTCCTGGCAGCCGGAGCGGGTGTATCGCCCGGATGACACCCCGGACGCGTTTCCCGATTATGTTCTGCTCTGCGTCAAGGTGTTGCCCGGCGTGGATCGTGCCGCGCTGGTGCGCCCGTGGATGGGCGACCACACCGGCCTGGTGCTGATTGAGAATGGCCTGGATATCGAACGGGAGCTGGCCGATGCCTATCCGCAGCATCCCCTGGTGAGCTGCTTGGCATTTATCGCTGTCAGCCGCACGGGCCCCGGTGAGGTTCATCATCAGGCCTACGGCCAACTGGTAATGGGCAATTTTCCCGCGGGGTTTGATGAGCACTGCCGCCGCTTGAGCGCCCTGTTCAGGGAAGGGGGCATTGAGGTTAACGATAGCGAAGCGGTTGTGGGGGAGCGCTGGCGCAAGTGTGTCTGGAATGCGCCGTTCAATCCTCTCAGCGTGCTGTGCAATGGGGCCGATACGTTATCGATTCTTGATGCCCCCGGTGGCGAAGACCTGGTCCGTACCATGATGAAAGAAGTGATGGCCGTCGCCGCTGCCGATGGCTATCCGCTCCCGGACGATCTGGTGGAAAAAAATCTGGCCGGTACCCGCAAGATGGGCGCCTACAAAAATTCCATGGCACTGGACTACCTGAACGACCGGCCCATCGAACTGGATGCCATCCTGGGTAATGTGGTGGCGATTGCCGAACGCCATGGAGTGGCTGTCCCTCACTTGAAAACGGTGCTGACCGCACTGCGTATTCGTTACCAATAAGGCGGCGTTCTGTTCGCAGCATGATACAAAACGTCATGTTGCGGTTTTTCTTGTCAACCAGGGATTACGAACAAAGTTTTAGTGCGGAATCCCTGAGCAAAAATCCCCTTTTCCAAAGCCGTTGAATTACTTGGGAATTTGCTGCGTGAAGTATACGTGAATGCAGAAAGTGTCTATTTATCAGGTAGATAAAACGCACCATTATGTGGATTTTTGCTTGCAAACGATAACTTGTCCCCGTCACCGCGCCACTGAATCCTGTCCCCGGAATCAATAGAAAAATCTGCCTCCAAAAACAAGAAACGGGTGAAAGGATGCGCACAATATCGATACAGCGTCTGGCTGTTTTATGTCTGCTTTATCCCCTGCTCAATGCCTGTGAAGACGACCCGGATGTGTTTATCCCTCCGGAGCCGGGTGATGCGCTGATCTACGCATATCCGTCTGACGGCATGGTGGATCTGCCCCTGGGCAGCAAGTTGCTGCTGACTTTTTCCAGTGCCATTGATGAGGCTGCCGCCAAGGCAGAATGTCAGCCTGACGGTGAAAATTTTGCCGGCGCCCTGTGTCTGGCCGACAGTGAAGGGAACCTGGTGGATCTGTCCAGCGCCCAGGTCTCCAACCGCAACCATACTTTTACCTTTTCCATGTCGGGTCTGCGCCCCGGTGAAGAGTACCGGTTGTGGGTGTCGCCGCAGATCGCCTCCGGCATCGTCAACCTGGATGATCAGGACGGCCCGCTGATTACGTTTCGCACCCGCCAGTACCACCCGCTGCCTGATCAGGTTCCCGAGGTGCTGGCCATCAACCAGGAAAATCCCGGGGCCTATCTGCCGGAGCCTGTTGCAGAAGAGCGTTTCCCGTTCATGGATTTCTCGCCGGTGCGCATCACCTTCACCGAGCCGCTGGTGGAGACCACCGTCCGTTACGGTGACACGGTCAAGCTGGAGCATCAGCAGTCCGGGGAACTGGTGGATGTGAGGATTCTCAATGAGCGCCACTACATCACCCTGGATCCCAAAGAGGACCTGATCGGCGGCGACACCTACACACTCACCCTGCAGGGGCTGGAAGATTTTGATGAAGACGTTCTGGAGACAGTGACCTATGAGCTGACGCCCACCCTGTCCAAGGACGACGTGGTCGACCTCAACCCGCCCATCAAGCAGCTGATGAAAGCCCAGCCGGCCCTGGGGGACCCGGGCTACCCGCAAGCCTCACGGCTGCACGGGTTGCCGCTTAACCAGTTCAACCTGGTTACCGAGGCACTGGGTGTGACCCAGGTGAATGCCATGCCGCTGGTACTGGAGGGCTGGATGGGCCGTCCGGACGTACATGTGGATGCGGTGCCCGTGGTCGCCCGAGCCGGCCAGCAGCTGCGCATTACCGGTATTGATCCGATCAAGCTGGGTGGCGAGGTGCGCACTCCCATGTTTACCGGCGACATCATCGGCACTTTTGTGACCGATGTGACCGGTTATCTGGTGACCAACCCCTATCGCCCCAAGGGGTTCCAGCCCGATGATGATTATGCGCCGATGTTTGTGTACATGAATTTTGATCTGGCCATGCATGCAGTCGAACCACGGGGCAATGCTTCAGTGAACCAGAACCTGATGCACATCCAGGCGGTTGGCGTGGTGGATGTGAAGGATGGCGCGCTGACCTTCGAGGTATTCCGAACCCTGGAACTGGATATTCTCAGCGGAGCTGCCAAAGTCAGCGCGGACTTTGCACTTGGCGTCCGTGCAGACGTGGACTTCGAGTTCGAGCAGTTCAACCGCGACCCACTTCAGGCAACCGGGTCGTTCCCGGAGCATAATCAGACCCAGGTGGAGCCGAGCAACAACATCGTTGTGGTGTTCAACGAGCCAGTGCATGACGAAGGAATGGAGCAGGTGAAACTGTTCCGTCAGGACAGCAGCGAACCGATGCCGGTGCAGGTCCGTAGCAGTGGCTCCAACCTGGTGATTACTCCGCTCAATGAACTGGCAGCAGGGCAGCGCTATTACCTGGATCTTGGCGATGGCTTGAAAGATCAGGACCTGTTTGATCCTTCGCATCTGCAGTTCGTGCCCGGGGATGCCACCGATGGCACGGGTCAGATTGTTTTCGATACGGCCAGCTACGCGGCGGACAATGGCGCGCCGGTACTGCCACCGGTGGTGTTGGGGGCCTACCCGGGCATCGGGTGTGCGTTGGAAGACCGTGGTGTGGAACGCCAGGATGCCGATGGCAACACCGTGCAAATGGCTGGCCGGTGTGTGGGCGGCCTGGCGTCGGATTCGCTTTACTACCCCTTCTTCTATGACGTCAGTCGCCCCATCGAGATCAGTTTCAATATGCCCATGGAAATGGCCTCCATGACGTTCGGCACCATTGCCGCCGATGGCCAATCCTGTGAAGGCGGGGCCATGTGTCTGGGTGAGCAGGTGAATGGCCAGTGGCAGAACATCCCCGTGTCAGCACGACGCAACAGTCTGCGTCTGCGGGCTCAGCCGGCACCGGATACCATTACGCCCGGCAATGCCTATCGTCTGGTGATCAATGGCGGCGACAGTGGCGAAGCGGTGTTCCGCAGTCATGATCGCTTCGGCAACCTGGGCATCAACACGGACCCGCTCAATGGCATGGGCACCTGTGGCCCGCTTTCCAACCAGCCCTGTGTAGGAGGGCCGCCGATTCTGCTCGATTTCACCGCCACCCCGGATGAAGGGGCTGCCTATGCCACTGTTCTGACCCGGGAGTACACCGACGTCAATGGCAATGGCAACTGGGATAACGATGAAGTGGAAGCGGTAAACAACCATGCCCGCGGTCATGTGAAAAGCACCGGTGGGCTGATTGGCGGCGCCAACCTGGATCAAGGTGACCAGATCTTTACCCATGCGGCGTTGCCCATGGCGTTTCTGCCAAAGCAACCGCTGGACCTGAGTTATATCGGTCTGGTCGATGAAGGCAATGGCCGCTGGTGCGCCACCCAGGAAGATGCCGATGGCGAAATCTTCTGTATCCAGACCGTAGGAGAGTCGGCGATTCCGGTGGAGATCAATGCCCAGCATGTGATGGGCACATCTCTGACTGCCAACGCGACGCTGGCCATTCCGATTCTGGGCGATCTGATTCCCTTGCCCCTGGAAACCGGCGCATTGGTGCTCCGCTTCCGCCCCTATGACGACAAGCCTCCTCAGCCCCTGCGCGGCTTCGTGGTGAACCAGATTGATCCGGATACCGGGGAAGAAATCGACGATCCGATTTTTATCACCCGCCTGGATGCCTGGCTGGATGCGCCGGACCTGCGCCTGCTCTCCGCATTGATCCCCGGTGGGCAAGCCATTCCGAATGTGGCGGATGCCAACGTGAGAAGCCTGCCGGTATCGGCCTACCTGACCGGGCCGGTGAAATTCCTGCGCAACGGACAGATCACCCTGGAGTCGCGCAATGCGTCCGCCATTGCCGCGACGCTGAACCTGTCAGTGGACCTTGGTGCTCTGATCCCGGTACTGGGAGACCTGCTTGACCTGATCATCGGCGGCATTCTCCCGGAAGAGGGCGTGGGTTCACTGGAGTTGGGCATTGCCAAGGACGACTTCCGTATCCGTGTGGTTAACAACCCCACCCACGCCCGCCTCACCACGGCGGGTCAGGAAAATGCGGGGGAGCGTTGAAAATGAGAAAAACAATGGATGCGAAAAAACGGATTTTCCTGTTTGTCGTGCTGGGGTTTCTTTCTGCCCATGTTGCCAGTCAGGACATGTACGGCCCGGATTACCCCGGGGTGAAATTCACCCAGAAAATTTTTGGCGAAGACCGGCTCTACTTTCGCTTCGGAGCCATCCATATGTCCCCGGACGTAAAGACCCGATCGATCACGCTCAGCAACCTGTCAGAGATTGCTGAAGTGGCTGTGGAGCCTGGTGAGCAGGAAGGGGAGGCGTTCAGTGATCCGCTCACCATTCCGGCTGCCATCATCGGCTACAAACTGCGCTGGGGGGACGGTGGCTGGTCCATCGAGACCATGGCGGCCCTGCCGCCCACTCTGGAACTGAAGGCCAAGGGCAAGCTGGCGGATGAGCCACTGGTCACCGAGGCCAACGGTATTCCCACCGGGGTGCCCGCATTGGGCGAAAAAGTGGGTGAAACCAAGGTGGCGCCGCCCATGGTGACCCTGGTGAAGCGATTCCGCCTGGACCACAACTTCCGGCCTTATGTGGGTCTGGGAGCCGTGTATCTGTTTACCTACGACAGCCATGTCACCAACCCGATTCTCACGGAAGTGGGAGAACCGGAACTGGAGATTCAGGATAAATTTGGCTGGGTGGGGCAGATAGGTGCCGATTGGCGGCTGAGCGACCACTGGTGGCTGACGGCGGACGCCAAGTACATCAGCGTCAAGGAAGTGAAAGCCAAGGTGGAGCGCACCTTTATTCGCGCCCCGGGGCTTCCCCAGTATCAATTCGCGGAAGTGGGTGATGCGGAATTTGTGGCGGACATGAATGTGTACGCCTTCCACCTGGGGGTGGGCTTCACGTTCTGATACCCGGCAAAACCGTTGGAGCCTTGCTCGCAAGGCGAAGCGTCGAATCTGCTCCTGCGTCTTCAAACCGTCGCGTGGGGAGCAAGGCTCTGGTCGGTGACGTGGTCTAAAAGGGTTATTCTGGCCAGCCCTTCTGGCAGGTTCCGAGATTCGGTCAACCTGATGTTTTTGGTCATTGAGGCGCGGGCAGAAAGCGTGAAATAGTATTTCAAATACTGTTTCACGCTGGGCCTTGTGCATGTCAGTCGCCAACCACAATCACTCGCTTGCCACTGAAGTCGTTCCCGGCCATATGCTCGTGGGCGGCTTTGGCGTCGGTGAAGGGGAAGGTTTCCAGTGGCAGGGGCAGCAGGCGACCGCTGGCAAACAGGGGCGCAAGACGGTCATTGAACAGCTGCGCCATACGGATGCGGTTCTCCAGGGGCTGGCTGCGCATGGTCATGCTTTTCAGCGTCTGGCGTTTCATCAGCAGGGCGCCCAGATTCAGCTCCGTGCTCAGTCCGCCGAGGACGCCGATATTCACCAGGGTGCCCTCGGCACGCAGGCCGCCGAGCAGGGCATTCCAGTCCGGGCCAACCATATCCAGAATCACCGCCACTCCCTGACCCTCGGTCAACGCATCCAGCTGCGCTTTCAAGGTGTCGTCCTCGCAAACCTGGGCCGCCAGCCCCATGTCGGTGGCCGTGTCCAGCTTGCTCAGGTCGCGGCTGCTGCCGATGGGGCGGGCGCCCAGCGTTGCAGCCAGTTGCGTGGCGGCCAGGCCGACGCCGGCGGTGGCCGGACGAATCAGACACCACTGGCCAGGCTGCAAACCGCCTTCCAGGAACAGGGCCCGGTAAGCGGTCAGAAACGCTTCGGGCAGGGTGACGGCGCGGGCGAAGTCCATGCCATCGGGAACGGTCAGCGCTTCCCGTTCATGGGTGACAACCTGTTCCGCATAGGCACAACCGGGCACCAGGCCCATCACCGCATCACCCACTTTCCGTTGCTGCACCCGCGCCCCCACGGCGCTGACCACCCCGGCGTATTCCAGCCCGGGAATGCGACTGTCGGTGCCCGGCGGTGCTGGGTAGCGGCCCAGCACCTGCAACAGATCCGCCCGGTTTACGCCGATGGCTTTCACCTGCACGCAAATTTCCTCCGGCCCCGGTTGCAGGTCCGGCAGGGTGTCCAGTTGCAGTTGCTGATCCTCAATACACCAGGCACGCATGGTTGTGCTCCTTTAAAACATGAGTCGGCACAGCGTGCCGGAAAAATAGACTCTCTTCCCGTAGGAGCGTCGCTGGCGGCGCGATATTCAGCGTTGTTTATCGCGCCGCCAGCGAGGCTCCTACGATAGGGCTCTGTGGTGAAGAAAAGGTTCGTTATGTCCTTACACTATCCGTTCACTGATCTGCCGCCGGCAGGTCAGCGTTTCAAGGTGGCCGACGGGGTTTACTGGCTGCGGTTTCCGCTGCCCTTTGCCCTCGACCATATCAATCTCTGGTTGCTGGAAGATAACCATGGCTGGGTGATCGTGGATACCGGGCTGGGAGTCCGCCGCAGCCGGGAAATCTGGCAACAGCTGCTCAGCGAACAACTGGACGGCAAACCGGTGACCCGCATCATCGTCACCCATTACCACCCGGACCATCTGGGCATGGCCGGCTGGCTGCAGCAACACTGCCAGGCACCGGTCATCATGAGTCGGGGTGAATGGCAACTGGCCAGCCATATTTGCGACGCCAGCGACGAACAGACCATCGAACGCTTCAAACATTTTCTCGGCAGCCATGGCCTGCAGGGCGACAACCTGGACAAGGTGGCCGGCAAGGGTAACGGCTTTCGTCGCGTGGTGATGCCCATGCCGGTGGACCCGCAATTTGTCGGCGCCGGTGACAGCCTGACCATCAATGGCCAGCGCTGGCAGATTCATATCGGTCGCGGTCACGCCCCCGAGCACCTGTGCCTTTACCGGGAAAGTGATCGTCTGCTGATCAGTGGCGATCAGGTATTGCCGACCATTTCCAGCAATCTGATGGTGCGGCCCACGGAACCGGAAGCGAACCCGGTGGCCGCCTTCGTGGGCAGCCTCAAGGCCATACGCGATGCCTTGCCCCGGGACACCCTGGTGTTGCCTGCCCATGGTCTGCCGTTTCGAGGCTTGCACCAGCGCATCAATGCACTGGTGGACCACCATGACCAGCAACTGGATCAGGTGCAGGCCGCCTGTCGTCAGCACCCCCACAATGCCCACGACATGCTTCCGGTCATGTTCCGTCGGGAACTGGATGTGCAACAGCTGATGTTTGCCATGGGCGAAAGCATTGCTCACCTCAATTGTCTGGTGGAGCAGGGGAGGGTGCAGCGGCAGAACCGTGGAGGAATCTGGGTGTTCAGAAGCGCTGCGTGAACCGGAGTCAAAATAACGTTGCAAAAAGGGCAAGGCAACCGAAGCGGCTCGAATGACACATGATGAAATAGATCGGCGTTGCCACTGGGGGAAATCCCTCATTGCCTGTCATGAAACTCGTTCTACACTGAAGCGACTAATGTCCCATACAGTGATGGAGAGTTTTCATGGCAACAGCGCAATCTGATGACAAGCGTCCCACTCCGGACCCGGCGGAAGACAATGCATTCTTTCCGTCCCCATATTCCCTCAGCCAGTTCACTGCTCCGAAATCAGACTTGAGTGGCGCAGACTACCCGTCCCCCTATACCGGAGGTCGCTGGAAAGTGCTGGTCGTTGGTGCGGATGAGCGCTATTTGATGACTGACAACGGCACCATGTTCTCTACCGGTAACCATCCGGTGGAAACCTTGCTGCCCATGTATCACCTGGACAAAGCCGGTTTTGCATTCGACATCGCGACCCTGTCCGGCAACCCGGTCAAGTTCGAGTTCTGGGCCATGCCGTCCGAGGACGAGGAAGTGAAAGGCTTGTTCTCCAAGTACCGGGACCAGTTCAAGCAGCCCTTGAAGCTGGCAGATGTGGTGAAAGACGCACTGGGCGAAGACTCGGATTATATCGGCGTGTTTATTCCCGGCGGCCATGGTGCCCTGATCGGCCTGCCAGAGAGCGACGATATGAAAGCGGTTCTGGAGTGGGCGCTGGAAAATGACAAATTCATCATTTCCCTGTGTCATGGCCCCGCGGCCTTCCTGGCGGCGAAAGGCGGGCCTTCTTTTTCCGGATATAAAATCTGTGCCTTCCCGGATGCACTGGATGCCCAGACCCCGGACATGGGGTATATGCCGGGCCATCTGACCTGGAAATTCGGGGAACAATTGACGTCCATGGGATTTGAAATTGTGAATGACAACATCTCCGGAGAGACCTGCCAGGATCGAAAAATGTTGACCGGTGACAGCCCTCTGGCCGGCAATGCGCTGGGGAAACTGGCAGCGAAGGCCTTGCTTGACGCTGTGGGTAATGAGTAACCCCTGTGCCAACCGATGACGCCGTGCGCGTGGCTCTCTTGCTGGAAAGAAGCGAGAGCCTGACAAGTATCCAGGATGCGGTTCGTCGCTACGCCAGCGGCTTTGGTTACGACCGCTTCGTCCTGTTTTCGGCATCCGCGTCACTGGACGAACTGGTCGACCGCATTTACTGGGTAGAGGGGGACTGGTTCGGAGACGGAAAAGCGGTGGATGCGAAAACCTACGTCAGGCGTTGTCCGGTAACCCGACATATTCTGGATATCGGCGAGGCATTTTTCTGGACCAAGACACTGGATCAGGAAGGCGAGCATTATCGCATTGTTCGCAAGCCACAGGGGCCTGGCATCCATGGACTGCAGGTTCCGATATTCGGACCACTCGGACTGGAGGGGGCGATGAGCCTGGGCGGCGAAAAAATTGATGCGTCACCGGCGGCCAGGCTATCGGCAGGGCTGGTGGCCACCTCGGCTTTTCTTGCCGCTCGCCGGCTTATCGAAATGCCGGACCGGGAGACGTCCAGAGTTTTATCCGGCCGGGAAAGCGAGATATTGGCATGGACAGCGGCAGGCTGGCGCCAGGCGGATATTGCGGCAACCTTGGGTTTGTCCAACCGAACCGTTGAGAATCACCTGCGCAAGGCACGGCAACGCCTGGGGGTGGCGACAACCGCTGAGGCCATACGCGTGGCAATTCGAAACGGGTTTATCAAGGGGTAATACCTACAATATTGCCGCAACCAGCATCATCCATAACGCCAGCATCGGCACCACCAGCACAAAGAACAACCCGTTCCAGCGCCAGGCGATCCGATAGGGCGAGCGGCCAATCAATTGGCTGAGCACGAGCATGGAGGCAGTGAACGGCGAGGAAATCATCGACAGGCTCCAGGCGCACATCAGGCCCACGGCCAGCAGGCGTGGGTCGGCGCCGACCCCATCACCCAGCAAGGATGCCAGTAAGGTGACTGACACGATCGGGTTGAGCCCTACCTGTGCCAGCGCCACCACCAGCAACATGGCGGCCACGGCCATGGCGGCGCCCTGAAGGTGGGTGGCTTGCAGCAGCTCGTGTAACAGGTGTTGGTCAATCAGAGGCGTCAGTAGTGCCCCCAGGCAGGCGGAGCCGCCCAGCACGGCAATTTCTCCCCGATTGGCGCCAAAGATCAGCCGTGAATGTCTCCCCAGTAACGTCAGGGCCCGGGGCAAGCCGGTGCCGCCACCCAGCCGCCGCCGTTGCAGGGCCATCCACAGTATTGCTGACAGCGGGCAGGCTACCAGCACTGCCACGGGCAAACGCAGGTCCGCTGTCACCGACACGGCGAAAACGCTCAGGGTGATCGCCAGCGCCAGCAGGGTGAATTGCCACAGTGGTGTCAGGGAGGGTGGCGCGGTGTGTGGCACCCGGCTGGCCAGATGGCCGGGGCGTAATTGCCAGTCCAGCCACCATCCCAGCAGGAAGAACAGGCCGGCGGTGGGCAGTGCCACCGGCGCCAGTGTGGCCCAGGTGAGACTCGGCATAGTGGCCAGGATCACTGCCAGGGTGATACCCAGAGGCGAGACCAGTGGTGCCAGGGCAAACCCGCGCAGAATCGACAGCATCATGCGTCGCTCCCGCGCTGCCTGAATCTCCTCATGGCCGCCGGCGGCTTTCAGGGTATTGCTGCGCAGTACCATGGCGCCAAACAGATTGAGCACGCCGATATTGATGATCACCCCGAACAGAGCAGTGCCCAGTGACAGGGTGGGATAACGCAGGGCCGGTTTCTGGCGGATCAGGGTAGTGCCGGCCTCACGCACCAGCCGCGAGCGCATGGCGGAGACTCGCAGCAGCCCCAGGGACGACACAAAGGTGGCAAAGAAACAGAGCCGGTCCAGTGCCCCTAGCAGAATGGGAACGGGCTGGGCGTCACGCCAGACAACCACTGCAGCCATGGCGATCACCCCCAGCAGAATCCCCTTTGCCATCCGGGTCTGGCGGGGCCATTGCACCAGTAGATAAAGCAGCAGTGTGATGCGCGCCAGCCAGCCCCCGGCTTGCAGGTCGAACACCAGAAACAGCAGGGTGCCCAGCATGCACAGGGGGAGGGTGGCGTTAAGCGTGTGGTTTGCCTGCCGTAGGAGCATGTCGAAGATCCCCTTGGGGGCTTGCATGGCGAATCAGCGGGCCCTTCGCCATGCAAGCATAGCTCCTACAGAGAGGGTCATGATTGTGCTGCCTGGCGTGCTAGTTCTCGTGCAATGACGATCTGCTGGATCTGGGTGGTACCTTCGTAGATCCGGAACAGGCGCACGTCGCGGTAGAAGCGTTCCACTGCATAGTCCGCCATATAGCCGGCACCGCCGTGAATCTGCACGGCACGGTCGGCCACGCGGCCTACCATTTCAGAGCAGAACAGCTTGCAGCAGGACGCATCCAGACTGACCTTTTCACCCCGGTCCTTGCTGCGGGCGGCTTCCAGCACCATGGAGCGGCCGGCAAACATTTCCGCCCGGGAATCCGCCAGCATGGCCTGAATCAACTGGTGTTCGATGATGGGCTTGCCGAACTGTTTGCGCTCGGCGGCAAAATTCACTGCGTCTTCAATCAGTCGCGTGGCCACGCCCACACAGATCGCAGAGATGTGCAGGCGGCCCCGGTCCAGAACTTTCATGGCGGTCTTGAAACCCACCCCTTCCTTGCCACCAATGATGTTCTCGGCGGGCACCCGGCAATTGTCGAAAATGATGTCGCAGGTGTGGGCGCCTTTCTGGCCCATTTTCACATCGGCCTTGCTGCGGGAAATGCCGGGGGTATCGCCTTCCACGATAAAGGCGGTAACGCCAGCGCCACCCTGGATCTCCGGGTTGGTGCGGGCCATCACGGTAAACAGCCCCGCATGGGGGCCATTGGTGATATAGCGTTTGGTGCCATTGAGAATGTAGTGGTCGCCGTCCCGCTGGGCGCGGGTTTTCACCGCACCGGAATCAGAGCCCACATCCGGTTCGGTCAGGCAGAAGGCGCCAATCACTTCGCCCGTGGCCAGCGCCGGGACGTATTTCTGTTTCTGCTCTTCGGTACCATCAATGAGGATGCCCTGGGCGCCGATGCCATTATTGGTGCCCATCAGGGAGCGGAAAGCCGGAGAGGTGCGGCCGAGTTCAAAGGCCACCAGCACTTCCTCTTCCATGGTCAGCCCCAGGCCGCCGTATTGCTCGGGGATCGACAGACCGAATAGCCCCATGGCCTTCATGTCGGCGACAATGTCATCGGGAATGGTGTCCGTCTCAGCCACGTGCTGTTCAGCAGGCACCAGTCGTTCACGGACAAAGCGGGCAATGGTATCGGTCAACTGGCTGAGGATTTCGGCATCACGAATCATGGTCGGGTCCGGCGGTAACATTGGGTCTTTTGGGGGCGTGACCGCGAGGCGAATCACTTGCATCGCACTCTGTCACGGCCTATTCTGCCCGTCAAGTTTTCAAAACAACATTCCGCATAGCGGACATAGAAGGGGCAAGCTTCAAGCTACAAGCTGCAACACGGTAAAGCTACGGGCTGGCTGAAAGTGTTTCCTCCGCGCTTCATCTTCAGTGTCGCCATGCCGTTGCATGATTAAACAGAGTGAAACGCGGCGAGGGCGTTTTTCGTTTATCGCCATGCCGGTCCGCGTTGCAGCTTGTAGCTTGTAGCTTGCCGCTCCCTGGAGAGTGCAAATGCTGGATGCCTATATCTACGATGGCCTGCGAACCCCTTTTGGTCGCCATGGTGGCGCCCTGGCGCCGGTGCGTCCGGATGACCTGTTGGCCGGGGTGATCCGTGAGCTGGTACAGCGCAACGGGTTCGAGCTGTCCCGCTATGAAGACGTGGTGATCGGCAATACCAATCAGGCCGGTGAAGATGCCCGCAACGTGGCGCGTCACGCCGGCCTGTTGGCGGGGCTGCCGGAATCCGTGGCCGGGATCACCGTTAACCGCCTGTGTGGTAGTGGCCTGGCGGCGACGCTCGATGCGGCGCGTATGGTGACGGTGGGAGAGGGCGAGCTAATTGTCTCCGGCGGCACCGAGTCCATGAGCCGGGCGCCGTTCGTGATGGCCAAGGCCGAAAAAGCCTTCAGCCGTGATATGACCATTTTCGACAGCACCATCGGTGCCCGCTTCCCCAACCCGGCCATCCTCAGCCAGTTCGGTGGCGACACCATGCCGGAAACTGCCCAGAACGTGGCCGACGACCTGGGCATCAGCCGTGAGGCATCGGATGCGTTTGCCGCTCGCTCCCAGCAACGCTATCAGGCGGCCCGGGAACAGGGTTTCTACCGGGAAGAGATTCTGCCGGTGACCGTTCCCCAGGGCCGCAAGAAAGAGCCGCTGACGGTGACAGAGGATGAGCATCCCCGCGCCGGCACCACCGCTGAAAAGTTGGCAAAACTGCCTGCTATCGTTGAGGGTGGCATCATCACCGCAGGGAATGCCTCCGGCGTGAATGACGGCGCGGCGGCGCTGATTATCGGTTCCCGTGCTGCTGGTGACGCGGCGGGCATTGCCCCGCGTGCCCGTATTCTGGCGGGTGCGGTGGCTGGTGTGGCCCCACGGGTCATGGGGCTGGGCCCGGTGGAGGCCTGCCGCAAGGCTCTGGCCCGGGCCGGTCTCACCCTGGCGCAGATGGATGTAATCGAGATCAACGAGGCGTTCGCCACCCAGGTACTGGGCTGTTGCAAACAGCTGGGGCTGGCTGGCGATGATGAACGCCTTAACCCCAATGGTGGGGCCATTGCGGTGGGGCACCCACTGGGGGCATCCGGCGCGCGCCTGGCCCTCACCGCCATGCGCCAGCTGGAGGCCAGCGGTGGCCGTTATGCGCTGGTCAGCCTGTGTATTGGCATTGGCCAGGGTGTGGCCATGGTGATTGAAAGGCAGTGAACAGTTAATAGTGAATAGTTAACAGCGAAAGAATTTGGGAAAAGACATGCAGAGATTCGACTGGAAAGATCCGTTGTTGCTGGAAACCCAGCTCACCGAAGACGAGCGCATGATCCGTGACGCGGCCCATGATTACTGTCAGAGCAAACTGATGACACGGGTGCTGGAAGCCAACCGGCACGAGATTTTCCACCGGGACATCATGACGGAAATGGGGGAACTCGGTTTTCTCGGTCCCACCATTCCCGAGCAGTATGGCGGCGCCGGGGTGAACCATGTGAGCTACGGCCTGGTGGCCCGGGAAGTGGAGCGGGTGGATTCCGGTTATCGCTCGGCCATGAGCGTGCAGTCGTCGCTGGTGATGTTCCCGATTCATGCCTTTGGCAGTGAAGCGGTGCGCCAGAAATACTTGCCGAAACTGGCCACCGGCGAGTGGGTGGGTTGCTTCGGGCTTACCGAGCCGGATCACGGTTCTGACCCGGGCTCCATGAGTACCCGCGCCAAAAAGGTGGACGGTGGCTACCTGCTCAACGGTGCCAAGACCTGGATCACCAATTCCCCCATTGCCGATGTGGCAGTGGTATGGGCCAACCTGGACGGCAAGATCACCGGCTTTGTGGTGGAGCGCAGCTTTGACGGTTTCACCACCCCGAAAATTGAAGGCAAGTTCTCCCTGCGCGCTTCCATCACCGGACAGATCATGCTGGACGACTGTTTTGTGCCGGACGAAAACCGCCTGGACGTGGAAGGACTGAAAGGGCCGTTCAGCTGCCTGAACAAGGCCCGCTACGGGATCAGCTGGGGCGCCATGGGCGCGGCGGAATTCTGCTGGCAGGCGGCCCGGCAATACACCCTGGACCGCAAGCAGTTCGGTCGGCCCCTGGCGGCGACCCAGCTGATCCAGAAAAAGCTGGCGGACATGCAGACGGAAATCACCCTGGGCCTGCAGGGCGCATTGCAGCTGGGCCGGCTGATGGATAGCGGCCACTGGGCGCCGGAAATGGTCTCGCTGATGAAACGCAACAACTGCGGCAAGGCCATCGACATCGCCCGTCAGGCCCGCGACATGCACGGCGGCAACGGGATCAGTGACGAGTACCACGTGATCCGTCATGTGATGAATCTGGAGGCGGTGAACACCTACGAGGGCACCCATGATGTGCATGCCCTGATTCTGGGTCGTGCCCAGACCGGGATTCCGGCATTCGGTTGATAGCGCGAGGCTGAAGACTCTGAAGCCCCGGCAAGCCGGGGTTTTTCGTCCCGCCATTCGCCTTGCGAGCAAGGCTCCAATAAAAGGTGCTTGCTATTAAATAGCGCGCTATTTAAGGTGGGCCCATGAACGATGACGCTCCTGACAATACCTCCTGGCTGAAGCTGGACCTGCAGGTCTGTTTTGCCCTGTATTCCGCGCAGCTTGCCATGAGCAAGGTGTACCGCAAGCTGTTGAAGGAGCTGGGACTCACCTATCCGCAGTATCTGGTGATGATGGTGCTGTGGGAGCAGGACAGGCTGTCCGTATCGGAAATCGGCGAACGCCTGTTTCTCGATTCGGCGACACTCACCCCCTTGCTCAAGCGACTGGAAGGCTTGGGGCTGGTGCTGCGCCAACGTAGTCGGCCGGACGAACGCCATGTGGAGGTGACGCTCACCCAGTCCGGCAAGGCCTTGCGCGACCAGGCGGAGAAAGTGCCCGAAGCGGTATTGTGCGCCAGCCAGTGCCGTCCGGAAGAACTGGTCCAGCTGCGTGATGAGTTACATGCGCTGCGTTCACGGCTGGCCGCGGAAGATTGATTCCGTAGCGAATGGGTTGGGTTCCCGGTGCCGTTACCGGGGCCCGGCCAGGAAGCAGAATTGCACGTTTTCGCTCCACTAAATAGTGCACGATTAAATCGTGCATATTGAATGGCGCAGCAAATCACATGAAGGCACATAAAAGGAGAGCATGATGAGTCTGGAAAAAGTGTTGTACGAAGCCACAGCCACAGCCACCGGCGGTCGTGATGGCCGCGCCGCCAGCGATGACGGCCAGCTGTCCGTCAAACTCACCACCCCCAAGGCCCTGGGCGGTCCGGGCGGCGAGGGAACCAATCCGGAGCAACTGTTCGCCGCCGGTTACTCGGCCTGTTTCCTTGGCGCCCTGAAACTGGTGGCCGGCAAGGCCAAGGTGTCCCTGCCGGAAGAAACTGCCATTACCGGTCAGGTGGGCATTGGTCCGCTGGGTGGCGGGTTCGGCATTCAGGCCACCCTGAATGTGAATCTCCCCGGGCTGGATCAGGAGCAGGCACAGACGCTGGTGGAAAAAGCCCATCAGGTATGCCCTTACTCCAATGCCACCCGCGGCAATATTGATGTGGAGTTGGTCGTAACCGTATAGGTGAAAACCTTGAAGAAAAGTAAAAAAGCAGCCCGCGAGGCTGCTTTTTTATGTGGCTTGATTTAATAGTGTTACCTCGGCAGGGAACCGCCGCACGTGCAGAGACTCTGAACACGCTGACGACCAAAAGGAATCATTATGCGATCTTTGACACCGACTCTCCGCTCCCTTCCCGTGTTGCTTGGTGGCGCCGGGCTAATTGCCCTGGTGGGCCTCTCCGGCTGTGACCAGAACACACCGGAATCCGAAAGCGACCAACCGGCCATGACGCAACAGAGTGAAAAAACCGAGCAGCAGGTTCTCAGCGGCAAAATCATGTACCGCGAGCGTATGGCCATGCCGGAAGGCGCCACCCTCACGGTGAGGCTTGAAGATGTCTCGCTGGCAGACGCACCCTCCACCGTGATCGCCGAACAACACATCGATGACCCGGGGCAGGTCCCGGTCCCTTTTACCCTGCGCTATGCCAGAGATGCGGTGGTGCATGAGCACCCCATGGCCTATGCGCTGCGTGCAGAGATTCGTGGCCCGGAAGGGCAATTATTATGGACCACAACCGAACGGCACACGGTGGAGCTGGGTGAAGGAGCCAGCGGTGAGGATGCCACCATCATGCTACAGAAAGTTGCTGCGGAGCCGCCAAAAACCGGCATGGCAGGCGCCAGGGAAGCGGGGGCCACTTTCTGGGCGGTGGGGAACGAGCCGGGCTGGCATCTGGCGATTTATCCGGAAGAAAAATTGATGTTTGTCGGGGATTACGGTGAAACCGAAGTCACCACTCCCGACCCAGGCGCCCAGACCGAAGGCACGGAAACCATTTACCTGGCCGAGACTGACACCGCACAGCTGAAAGTGGAAATCATCGAAACGCCCTGCGAGGATACGATGAGTGGCGAGAGCTTCGAGTATCAGGTGAAGGTGACCCACAACGAAACGCTCTACAGTGGCTGCGGGCGGGATCTGTAGCCATCTCTGTTTGTACTGTACGTCTCGGAGATTGCTTCTTTACGGCCATCATCCGCCGCATGCTGTTGCGGATGATGAGTTGGCAACATTACCTCTACGTGGATCACTGATCCGTATCGCGGGCGGCCATGGGCCGCCCTTTTTCATCCGGTGCCAGCAAGTGATAGATAAACCGGCCGGCGCCAAGCCAGAGCAGGGCGCTCAGCGTGAGAAAGACAATGCTGCCATCCTGATACAGGGCCCACAGCAACGGCGCGAAGATCACGCCACTGACAGGCAGGGCGACACCAACGGCCAGCTGTTTGCGGCGGCGCAGGCTGTCATTGTCTCGGCGGAGGGGGTCGGTCATGGCGGGTCACGTATTCGGATAACAACGGCAATTACCTTACCATAGCCGTTTCCTGTCAGTGATACCCGGAGTCAGCCATCAAAGGTTATCCCGTTCCCGCCGGTCCCGTTGACCGGGAGCTGCTGATCAACAAAAGCCGCTTTATCACCTGGCTTCGGCCGGTGAGCAGCCGCGAACAGGCCATGGCAATCATCGATGAAGCCAGAGCCCTTTATCCGGATGCCAGTCACCATTGCTACGCCTATCTGCTGGGCAGCCCGGCGTCTGCCCAGGCGGCCATGAATGACGACGGCGAACCCTCCGGCACCGCCGGCAAACCCATTTTCAATGTGATCCAGCACAAGGGCATGAGTGATGTGCTGGTGGTGGTGATCCGTTATTTCGGTGGTGTGAAACTGGGCGCCGGCGGCCTGGTTCGTGCCTATGCGGCTGCCGCGGAAACGGTGTTGGCGGAAGTAGAACGGGTGGAGAGCGTTCCGCAGTGTACCTGCCAGCTGACGTTGGACTTTCCCCTGGAGCAACGTCTTCGTCACTGGGCGGAGCAGAATGGAGCAGCGGTCCTGGACGTGCAATACAGCCAGCGGGTGGCGATGACGTTGCGCTGCCCGACGCAGAGTCTGGCCGATCTGGAAAGCCTGTGTGCAGCGGAACACATTACCCTGGCAACACAGTGACCGCTTTGGCGTGCAGGGTGTCGTGATTGGCCCTGTCTCTTTTTCTGATATGGCGGCAGGGTAGGGATTGGACTTCTGGTCTGCCGGGGACATTTCGGGTAAAGCCTGCCGTTGGTAAATTGCTGGCAAGGCGAAGCCCTAATGAAGACTCGGCCTCACTGAAAAAAACACACGGAGTCACCATGTCAGAGAAACCGGTTATTGATCCCAACCCGCAACGCCTGCCCGAGATTCTGGCGTCCCTGCCGGACGATACCCCCATCGTCATGCTGAATCTGCTGCGTTTTAACGACACCGCGTTCTACAAGGATGGCGAAGCAGACTACAGCGGGCGCGAGGCCTACCAGAAATATTCCGACGTGGCCTTTGGCAAGGTGCGCGGTGTCGGCGGTGAGATGGTCTGGAAGGGCAAGGCCCTGGCAGGCGTGATTGCCCCGGAAGGAGAGAAGTGGGACGACGTGCTGCTGGTCCGCTACCCCTCCAAACAGGCCTTTGCCTCCATGCTGGCCGACCCGGAATACCGGGAAGCCACCCGACACCGCACCGCCGCCCTGCAGGAGGCGCGGTTGGTGGCCATGCAGGAAGGGTGAGAAGCAATTAATAATGAATAATTAATAGTTAATAACGAAGTGGAGTGGCCCCGATGGACAGGGATGTCTGCCCCGGCTAGTAGTAGCCTCTGGTTTTCGTTATTCATTATTCACTATTAACTATTCATTGGTCTTCCCATGTCCAACCAACCTGTAGGCATTCCCATCCCCGGCGGCCATACCATGCGTGCCCGTTGGCTGCGCCCCGAAACCGCTAATCCCCATAAGGCGGCGGTGATCGCCATCCATGACATCTTCGGCTATACCGAGGATATCGAGCGCATTGCCCAGCGGCTGGCGGATAACGGTTATCCGGTGTTGGTGCCGGACCTCTACGATCTGCCCGGCAGCAAGGCCCTGTGTGTGGTGAAAACCCTGAAGGCCCATGAGACCGGCAAGGGCCAGACCTTCGAGCAGCTGGAAGCCTGCCGGGAATGGTTGCTCAATCAGGGCGAGGAGGCGGTGACCCAGGTGGGTGTCATGGGCTTCTGCATGGGCGGGCGTTTTGCGGTGCTCTACGCCAGCCAGGCACCGGTGCAGGTCGTGGCACCGTTCTATGGCGGTATCCCGAAAAACGTGAAAGATGTGACCGGCATTTGCCCGGCAGTCGGTGGCTGGGGTCGCACAGACATGATCTATGGTGACCATGGTGATCGTCTGGCAAAACACATGGAGGCGCTGGGCGTGCCCCACGATATCAAGACCTATGAAGACGTGGGCCATTCCTTCATGAATGACCACCAGACCTTCACCTTCAAGAAACTGGGGCCACTGCCGCCGCTGCGCTCAAAATTTGATGCAGGTGCATCGGAAGACAGCTGGCAGCGGGTGTTGGCGTTTTTTGAGAAGGTGTTTGCCGGGAAGCTATAAAGCGCCTCGCTGCGTTGTTGGAGCTATGCTCGCATGGCGAAGGGTGGATGACCGGTATCACCATCTGACTAAGCCCCTTGGCCATGCAAGCATAGCTCCAACGGTTAGGTGGTATGTGATGATTTCGTTGGAGCCTTGCTGGCAAGGCGAACCGCCAATTCTTATTCAGGGCAATCCGAGCTGGCCCATTTTCCTTCGCTTGTCGACACCATCTGGTTGCCCGGCATGGTCATGTCGATGACGCTGGTGTAATGGGTGTCGCTGTGCAACGTCACTGAACCTTTCATGGTGCTCTGCATGCCATTCTGGTTGCAGGAAGCCTCCCAGCTCAGGCTGTCTCCGCTGCGATCCACCTGGCCCAGGTCGCAGCCTTCTGCATTCCAGTCCTTGCGCAGGGCGGTCACCACGTCCTCGGCCTGATCGGCACTGAGGCAGTCCTGCTGGGTATGGGCGCGCATCTGTGGGGGCAGATTGTCGCCTTCCATGGTGGTATTGATCTGCCACAGGCCGGGCTTCAGGTCGCCAGCCATAACCGGTGCGCACAGGGCCAGCGTCGCTGCCAGCAAGAGGGGATGTTTCATATCGCGTCCCTTCGTCGGTTGAACCGTGAAATCCCAGAGTAGCAACGGCCGGCGGGGGTCTCAATCGCCGTTTACGAAGGCCGCTGACTTGCCGGGAACTCGCACAAATCGGCGATCAGGCATTCGCCGCACTTGGGCTTGCGTGCCGTGCACACATAGCGGCCATGCAGAATCAGCCAGTGGTGGGCATCACGCAGGAATTCCTCCGGCACCAGTCGCACTAACCGCTTTTCCACTTCCAGCACATTCTTGCCCGGGGCAATGCGGGTGCGGTTGGACACCCGGAAGATGTGGGTATCCACCGCCATGGTGGGCAGCCCGAAGGCGGTATTGAGTACCACATTGGCAGTTTTGCGGCCCACGCCGGGTAGCGCTTCCAGCGCTTCGCGGGTGCGGGGCACCTGGCTGTCGTGCTGCTCGATGAGAATTTTACACAGTTGAATGATGTTTTCGGCCTTGGAATTAAACAGGCCGATGGTCTTGATGTACTCTTTAAGCCCGTCGACGCCCAGGGCGAAGATCGCTTCCGGTGTATTGGCGACCGGATACAACCGGGCGGTGGCCTTGTTCACCCCCACGTCCGTGGCCTGGGCAGACAGCACCACGGCCACCAGCAATTCGAAATCGTTGCTGTACTCCAGCTCGGTGGTGGGGTGAGGATTCTGGTCCCGCAGACGGGTAAAGATTTCAGTTCGTTTCTCGCGATTCATAACAGCTTCCAGTTGTCGCGGGCAGTATAGCGGATCAATTGGCGGCTCCCCAGCCGCGAACAAGGAGAAAGGGATGCAGTTTTCCGCCATGGAAACCCTGATGGTCGCATTGCTGGTGCTGGGCGCGGGTCAGTGGATTGTGCACAAGGTCGAGTTGCTGTCCCGGCTGAATATGCCCGAGCCGGTGGTGGGCGGCCTGCTGGCCACCATTATTGTGACGGTCATGCAGGTGTCCGGGATCAGCCTGACCTTTGATGAGAGCATCAAAACCCCCGCCATGTTGTTCTTCTTTGGCGCCGTGGGCCTGGCGGCGGACTTTCGCCTGTTACGACGGGGCGGCTGGGCCATGTTGCTGTTTGCGGTGCTGGTGATCGTGCTGGTGGCCCTGCAGGATCTGGTCGGTGTGATGATGGCCAAGCTCATGGGCCTGGAGGCCTGGTACGGCCTCATCGGTGGCTCGGTGACCATGACCGGTGGTCACGGCACCGGCGCGGCCTGGGCGGGCGTTTTCGAGCGGGATTTCGGCCTCACTGGCGTCAGTGAGCTGGCGGCAGCGTCTGCTACCTTTGGCCTGATATTCGGGGCCCTGCTGGGTGGGCCGCTGGCCATGTTCCTGATTCGCCGCTACCGGCTCGCCGCCCCCGCCCACGGAGCGGCGGTGGAAGATGCCGGGCATGACGAGGCGGAAACGCCCCGGCCCATTTCTTCCGCCAGTGTGATCCGCATCATGATGTTGCTGGCGGTGGGGGTGGTGGTTGGCACCGTGGCGGCGGAAGAATTTGCGTCCGTGTTTCGCTTGCCCACCTTCGTGTGGGTGCTTTTTGTCTGCATTGTTCTCGGCAATACGGCGCGGCGTCTGTGGCAGGTGAACGATGCCACCATCGATGTGGTAGGCAATACCGCGCTGGGGATTTTCCTGGCGATCACGCTGATGAGTCTGCAATTACTGCAGCTGGTGGATCTGGCCCTGCCCATGCTTGCCATGCTGCTGGTGCAGGTAGGGCTGGCGCTGGCGTTTATTACTCTGGTGACCTTCCGCTTGATGGGACGCAATTATGATTCGGCGGTTCTCTGCGCTGGCCATTGCGGCTTTGCCATGGGAGCCACGCCCACGGCGGTGGCCAATATCCAGGCGGTGACCCAGCACCATGGTCCGTCGCCACTGGCATTTATCATCGTGCCGGTGGTGGGGGGCTTTATCGTGGATATCGCCAACGCGACCATCATCCAGACGTTTGTGTCGGTGCTGTCGGGTTGACCGGAAAGGTGCCATAAAAACGCTTCATCACGGATTAGCGGGAACGGAAGCGAGTGGATCCTGGCCAAGGGGCTTGCGGGTGTGCCCGGCATTATCTTGTGGGTGACAGAACCGTAAATCTGAATTCCTCACCGCCGTCACAGATTGCGTAGGGTGCACTGAGCCTAAGGCGAACTGCACCATCAAGCGCCGGATCGGTGCAGTTCGCCTTAGGCTCAGTGCACCCTACGTCCCGGAAGCCGTGGGTGTTTGCGCCCATAAAAAAGCCCGCAGAGGCGGGCTTTCTTATGCAGATAAGAGAAGGTTACTGGGTAACCACTTTCCCATCTTCAATGCGCAGGCGTTCGCCGGGCTTCTTGTCCATGCGAATGGTGTCTTCCTGATCATTGAAGACATAGGTCACGTCATAACCTTCAGTACGACTCTTGTCTTCCATCACGGTGTTACAACGCTGTTCCGTGGTGGTGTAGGTGTTTTTTTCCTGCATTCCTTTCTGGATCTGGTTGCCGGCCACACCACCGGCAATGGCACCACCGGCGGTGGCGGCATCTTTACCACTGCCGCCGCCGAACTGGTGGCCGATCACGCCACCGACCACCGCGCCGACCACGCTACCGGTAATCCGGTGTTCATCCTTGACCGGCTTCTGCCGTTGAACGGACACTTGCTGACAGACTTCACGGGGCTCCTGCCAGGTCTTCACAATCGGATCCACATTCACCACTTCCGCATAGCCTGAGGTGGCCGGGGTCATGGTCTGGTAGGCACCGTAGCCGACACCGGCGATGGCCACGGCCCCGGCGATACTGAGGGCGGCAACTGCTGCACTTTTCATGGCTCACTCCTTGTTTGTTGATCGTGACTAGTATGATCCCGTTGCCCCTACAAGGTTCGCCAACGGGCGCACAACAAGTGCAAAAGAATGTGAATTGTTCCGTTCAATAAAGTGCAAATAATGGCATTTACAACAAATAGATAGGCACAATAATGTCTTCTTCGTCGTCCATATGACGATGCAGTAACGCCTCCAGCTCTGACGCTTTTTGATGAGCGTTTTCCAGTTTTTGCAGGTCGTTGGCCAGCGCCGGGAAGTGGTCAAGTTGTTGGTCGATATCAGCCAGTAACGCATCCAGCGCAAGATGATCCTGTTCCAGTATGTCGAAGCCTGCCGCCAGTCTTGGGTGATGTTGGCGTAGCATCGGGAAGACACTGCTGTCCTCGAAGCCATGGTGACTGTGCAGATTCTTCAGCAGGCTGCGACCATGGTGGCCAATAGTCGTGAATAGCTGGCGACTGCTGTCCGTCTTTCTCTCAGCATCGGCTATTTCCAGCATATGGGTGAGGGCGCCATGATACTGCCTGGCCTGTCGCTTCAGGTTGCGGTGATTACGTTGCAAGGCCCGTGCATCGCTGATCAGGTAGTGGGGGTGATCCCGCCACTGGTCTCGCTCGGGGCCGTACAGTTGGCGTCGAATGTCCTCGGGCATTGGTTGACGTCGTGGAGTCACGGTTTTGTGGTTCATGGCATTTCTCCTTGTTCGCTACTATGCCGTTTTGTCTGGGTGGATTGAATCGCGTTTAATAGCGCGAATTTATCGGAGAATCTGATCCATTCATGGGGGGATGGTGTGTCACAACTGGATAAACAATTGGAAGCCGAGTACTTCCACCTGACCGGGCTGATTGATTCCTTTGACCAGAAGTCGCTCACCATCAAGGCCTGGAGCGTTACCCTGGCGGGAGTGCTTGCTGGTTCCGGCGCGTTTTTCGATCGCTCGGCACTGCTCTGGGTGGGTGTGGTCGGTAGCTTGATGTTTTGGCTGGTGGAGGGGCACTGGAAGGCATTTCAGGCTGCACATTATGCGCGTATCGAAAAAATCGAAGCGCATTTTCGTGGTGAAGTGGACGATATCGCCCCGTTCCAGACTGCTGCCAGTTGGGAGCGTAGCCGCCGTGCCGGTGGGATGAAGGAGCTACTGCGCATTCTGCGCTGGCGTCATGTGTTTCTGCCGCACGGGTTGGTGGCGTTGGCTTTACTGGTGGCAGGGTTGGTGCTTTAGGAGAGACGCTCGCGTCGCCATAAAACCGTTTCGATACTCGCTTCTCGCAACTCGCGACGGCTGTTATCGCGCCGCCAGCGACGCTCCTACGGCAGGGAAGTGATGCATTTAACTGACTTTGCCGGTGGTGCGTACCCGGCGGCTGACCTTGGGCTCGTCGCTGGCCCTGGCTTTCTGGATTGCTTTCAAGCGTTTGTCGATCACGTTCTTGCCGGCAATGATCAGACCCAGGCCCACGAACGCCCCCGGCGGCAGAATGGCGAACAGGAAACCGCCGTAGTTATTTACCACCTGTAGCTGCCAGTCCGCGGCCATGGGGCCGAACAGCAGCTGCATGTTGGTGAACAGCGTGCCCTGGCCGATCAGCTCTCGCATGCCGCCAAGGATCAGCAGAATTACCAGAAAACCCAGCCCCATCATGAAACCGTCCAGGGCCGCCGGCAGTACCGGGTTCTTGCTGGCAAAGGCATCGGCCCGACCCAGCACGGTGCAGTTGGTGACGATCAGCGGAATGAAGATGCCGAGGATTTCGTAAAGCTCGAAAGTGAAGGCCTGCATCAGCATTTCGATCACCGTCACCATGGCGGCGATGATCATTACAAAAGCGGGCAGACGGACCGCATCGGTCACGTACTGACGAATCAGCGAGACACAGATGTTGGAGCCCATCAGCACCACCAGGGTGGCAAGGCCCAGGCCCAGGGCGTTGACCACGGTGCCGGTCACCGCCAGCAGGGGGCAGAGGCCGAGAATCTGCACGGTGGCCGGGTTGTTATTCCACAACCCGTCCAAGGCCAGCTCCCGGTAGGATTTACTCATTCAGTCACCTCCAAAATGGTCCAATGTGAGGCGTTTTCTCGAAGGAAGAGTGGGCCTCTTTCGAGGGGAAACAACGAAGCAGTGGGCCATTTTGGAGATGACCCGAAGGGCGACAAGCAGAGCTCGCATAGCTGTGTTATTTCGTCTTGGAATAGGCCCGCTATGCCTGCAACGAAATGCCTTGCTCTGCGAGCTCTGCTTGCCGCTGAATGCGTAAATCCTACCGGGAGCTGGCCCATGATCTTTTTGTAATTCACATCACTCATCACAGGTCTCCGCCGGGGCTGCCTCGGAAGGTGCCTCAAAGACAGCAGTCTGGTTGGCGTCGAAATATTGCAGGGCGCGGTGCACGGCTCCCACCACGGCGCGGGGAGTGATGGTGGCGCCAGTAAAGCTGTCGAACTGGCCGCCGTCCTTTTTCACCGCCCAGCCGGCATCGGCAGGATTGCCCAGTGACAGGCCATTGAAACCATAAATCCAGCCGGATTTTTTGGTTTCGATCTTGTCGCCCAGCCCGGGTGTTTCATTGTGCGGGGGCACCACGCGCACCCCTTGAACCTTGCCTTGCATATCCACGCCAACGATCAGGGCAATGTTGCCACCGTAACCGTCCGGGGCGGTGGCTTCCAGTACGGCGCCGTTGGGCTCGCCATCCTGGCGTGCCCGGTAAATATGATGGCCGTTGCGGCCCAGCAGCGGGTCGCTGACGGTAATGCGATCGGCCAGCAGATCGTTGTCATGCCGGTCGTGGGGCATCACTTCATTGAGCGAGGCCATCAGTGCAGCCTGCTTGTTGCACTCCACCTTGCCGATGGTCAGTTCATTGGTGATGGCCAGGGCCGCGGCGGTGCTGATGGCAAAAAGGCTGAGGATCACGGCGTTTTTGGTAATGGCATAACGCATCATGACTGGGTGCCCCTGTTTGGCTTGTCGTGGCCATAGGTCCGTGGCTGGGTGTAGTAATCGATAAAGGGCGCGCAAAGGTTAAGCAGTAGCACCGAGAATGCCACCGCATCCGGGTAACCGCCGAAGCTGCGGATTACCCAGATCAGCACCCCGATCAGCGCCGCATAGATCAGCCGACCGCTGCGGCTGGTGGCGGCGCTCACCGGGTCCGTGGCGATAAAGAACGCGCCGAGCATGGCACCGCCGGAGAGTATCTGGAACATCGGATCGGCAAACCGCACCGGGTCAATCAGCCAGGCCACCAGCGCAGGCAGGGCCAGGCCGGCCAGAAAACCCACCGGGATATGCCAGGTAATGATCTTGCGGCTTATCAGATACAGACCGCCCAGCAAGAAGGCCAGGTTCACCCATTCCCAGCCAAGCCCGGCAAACTGGCCATGGAGGATGCCGTGGCTGGCCAGTTCGCTTTCATTGCCGGCCCAGGTGCGGAAGGTATCCAGGGGCGTGGCGCCGCTCAGGCCGTCCACCGGCAGTTGCCCGGTAAACAGCTGCCAGCTTTGTGCGAAGCTGGGCGCTTCGCCGGGGGCGATCCACTGGGTCATGGCCACCGGGAAGGAAATCAGCAGCAGCACATAGCCGACCATGGCCGGGTTGAACGGGTTCATGCCCAGGCCGCCATAGAGCTGCTTGGCGACGATAATGGCAAAGCTTACTCCGATCAGGGTCAGCCACCAGGGTGAAGTGGGGGGCAGGGCCAGGGCCAGCAGCACGGCGGTGAGCACCGCACTGTAGTCCTTCAGGTAGAAGGCCACCGGGCGACCGCGGGCTTTCAGGATCAGCGCCTCACTGACCAGCGCCACCACCACGGCCCAGAGCACATTGATCACCGTGCCCCAGCCGAACTGCCAGGTCAGCACTGCCAGGCCGGGCAGGGTGGCGTAAATCACCTGACGCATGAAGGCGCCGGTGTTGTTGCTCACCGTGGTATGGGGCGAGGTTGAAGAGATCAGTGCCATCAGTCTTGCAGTCCTTGTTCTTCCACCGCCTGCTTGAGCGCCTTGCGGGCGATCTGGGCTTCCGCCTCCAGGGCCTGTAATTCGGAACTGAGCGCTTCCAGGGTATCTTCCGAGGCGCTGTCCCGCTGTTGCTCAAGCTCGCGCTGCTTGTCGGCCAGGGCACTTTCTGCCCGGGCGGCTTCCAGCTTCAGGGTTTTCAGATCCTTGCCGGTGTGTGCGCGGATATCCGCCTTGGCTTCTTCCACCAACGCATCCAGGGCATCGCGGGCCACGTCGGCTTTGCCTTTCAGCTTGTCCACCTTCTGTTGCATGGCATTGAGTTCTTCGGCGGGTATATCGCCGTTGCGCTCACCGCGCTCCAGAGCGGCATGGGCTTCCTTGTACTGTTTGTGGGCCATGTTGTAGGCGGTTTTCAGGGCCTTGAGACGCTTCTGGCGCTTGGCCGCCACCTCCGGGTCTACCGCAGTGAGCGCCTGCGGGGCCTCGGTCTCCGGTGCCTTGGGCGTATCCGTGGGGGCGGGCGGTGTCTTGGGGGCAGCCGGGGCCGGTGCGGACGCTTTGGCCTCGCGCAGTTCGGCTTTCCAGTGGTCGGCCTCCGCTTTCAGGCGATCCGCTTCGGCGCGCAACTCGGCAGCGTTGTCCGCCCCGTTCTCGTCGGCCTCTTTGGCGGCTTTGACGGCGGCCTTGTAGGCAGACGAGACTTCGCCCACCTTCTTCTTCAGGTCGGCCAGCGGGTCGGCTGGCGCAGCGGCAGGTGCCGGGGCGGGCGTGGCCGGTGCATTGGCCTTGGCGTCGCGCAGGTCGGCCTTGAGCTGATCCGCCTTGGCTTTCAGTTCGTCCGCCTGGCTGCGCAACTCGGCGGCATTGTCAGCGCCGTTTTCTTCCGCTTCCTTGGCCGCTTTCACGGCCGCCTTGTAGGCAGATGAGGCCTCGCCNACCTGTTTTTTCAGGTCTGCCACCGGGTCGGCCTGGGGCGCAGTTGCCGGGGTGGCGGGGGCGTTGGCCTTGGCGTCACGCAGTTCCGCCTTGAGTTTGTCGGCGGTGGCCTTGAGCTCATCGGCTTTGGCGCGTAGCTCGGCAGCGTTGTCGTCGCCATTGGCTTCCGCATCCTTGGCGGCCTTCACCGCGGTCTTGTAAGCGGACGAGGCGTCACTGACCTGTTTTTTCAGCTTGCCGACGATATCTTCCGCCGGTGCGGCGGCGGGGCCCGCTTCCTTGGCGTCACGAACGGCTGCCTTGGCCTTGTCGGCGATGGCTTTCAGGCGATCCACGTCGGCTTTCAATGCGTCCAGGTTGTCCGCGTTGTCTGCCTCGGCGGCTTTGGCCGCTTTGACGGCGGCCTTATAGGCCTTGGACGCTTCCAGAGAGGCCTGCTTGAGCGCTGCCGTATCCACACTGGGGGCACTGGCCGTTTCGGTTTTCTTCTTGCGGTTGGCTTCCAGTCGCGCCTGGCGACGGGCTTCTTTTTCCGCCTTTTCCGCGTCGATGCGCGCCTGGCGCGCTTCAAAACGCTGGCGGGCCTTGTCGGCTTTGACCTGATCGGCTGCCTGCTGTCGCACTTCCGCCTTGGCGTAACGGTAGTACTGCACCAGCGGGATATGGCTGGGGCACACATAGGCACAGGCGCCGCACTCGATGCAGTCCATCAGGTTGTGGTGCTGGGCCTTTTCCAGATCGTCGTTCTTGGCATGCCAGTAGAGCTGCTGGGGCAGCAGGTTGGCCGGGCACACGTCGGCACAGGAACCGCAGCGGATGCAGGGCTGTTCCGGCGGCGGTTCGGGAAGCTCTTCCAGGGTGGCGGCGATGATGCAGTTGGTGGTTTTCACCACCGGCACCGCCGGGTTGTGCAGGGTGAAGCCCATCATCGGGCCGCCCATGACCAGACGACCGATATTATCCGGGTCCACCCCGCCATGGACCAACAGGTCCCGTACCGGGGTGCCCAGCAGGACCTCAAAGTTGCCCGGCTGGCGCACGCCTTCGCCGGTGAGGGTGGTCACCCGGGACAGCAACGGCTCGCCGTCGATCACCGCCCGCTTGATGGCGTAGGCGGTGCCCACGTTCTGACACACTACGCCCACCTGGGCCGGTAGCTGGCCGCTTTTCACTTCCTTGCCGGTGAGCAGCTGGATCAGCTGTTTTTCGCCACCGGAGGGGTATTTGGTGGGCACCACCCGCACCTCGATGTCGCAGCCCTTGCAGGCCCGCTTGATGGCGGAGATGGCGTCCGGCTTGTTGTCTTCGATGCCGATCAGGGTACGGCGCGGATTGAGCAGGTACTGGAGGATATGGATACCGGCAATAATCTCCGCGGCCCGCTCGCGCATCAGGCGGTCGTCGGCGGTGATGTAGGGCTCGCACTCCACCGCATTGATCACCAGTTCTTCTACCCGCTGGTGGTCCCCCAGGTTCACCTTGATGCTGGTGGGGAAGCCGGCGCCGCCCATGCCGGCGATGCCTGCATGGCGGATGGTGTCCACCAGTTCGCCGGGGCTGCGCTCGGTGTAGTCGGCCACACCGGCGTGTTCGATCCATTCATCCTTGCCGTCGGTGTCGATGACGATACAGATGGCATCCATCCCGGACGGGTGCTGAATGGCGCGCGGGCCGATGGCGCTGACGGTGCCGGAGGTGGGGGCATGAATGGCCGCGCTCACCGCACCGCTGGGTTCGGCAATCATCTGGCCTTTCAGCACCCGCTCGCCCGGTTCCACCAGCGGTTTGGCCGGGGCGCCGATGTGCATGTTCAGGGGCAGAATCAGTTGCGACGGCAGGGGGCCGGCGGCAATGTCGGTGCCATTGGAAAGGTCTTTCCTTTCCGGCGGATGAATACCGCCGTGGAAGTCGTAGATTTTGCGGCTGCGTGAACGGAACAGGGTACGAATCACAGGTTCACCACCTCAATACGGCTGTCCGGGCGCTGGCCGATACCCGCGGGCCGGTTCCAGCCCCAGGTCTGCAGGGTGGGCTGCACTTCCACCATGTCGATGCAGTCCACCGGGCAGGGCTCGACGCACAGGTCGCAGCCGGTGCACTCGTCCACGATTACCGTGTGCATCAGCTTGGCGGCGCCGACGATGGCATCCACCGGGCAGGCCTGGATGCATTTGGTGCAGCCGATGCACTCGTCCTCACGGATATAGGCCACCTTGGGGATGTCCGCATCCTCGGCGCCTTCGTCATCCAGGGTCAGCTCGTCACGGCCGAGCAGGTCAGTGAGGGCGTCCACGGTATCCTGGCCGCCTGGCGGGCAGCGGTTATGCTCCTCGCCTTCGGCAATGGCTTCGGCGTAGGGGCGACAGCCCGGGTGCCCGCACTGGCCACACTGGGTCTGGGGCAACAGGGAATCGATCTGGTCGACAATGGGGTCGCCCTCGACCTTGAATTTTTCCGAGGCAAAGCCCAGCACCGCACCGAACACGGCGGCCAGGGCAAGCAGGGCGGCCACGGCAATCAGTACAGCGGTCATAACTTGATCAGCCCGGAAAAGCCCATGAAGGCCAGCGACATCAGGCCGGCGGTGATCAGGCCGATGCTGGGGCCCCGGAAGGCCTCTGGCACATCGGCCACGGCAATACGCTCACGCATGGCGGCAAACAATACCAGCACCAAGGAAAAGCCCAGCGCCGCGCCCAGCCCGTAGGTGAGCGATGACATAAAGGTGGCATCTTCCTGGCGTACATTCAGCAGCGCCACACCGAGCACCGCACAGTTGGACGTGATCAGCGGCAGGAACACGCCCAGGACCCGGTAGAGCAGGGGGCTGGCCTTCTTCACGAACATTTCGGTGAACTGCACCGCCACGGCGATCACCAGAATAAAGCTGATGGTGCGCAGGTACTCCAGTTCGAAGGGCACCAGGATATAGGCCCAGGTCAGGTAGGCGAGCACGGACGACAACGTCAGTACGAAGGTGGTCGCCAGGGACATGCCCATGGCGGTCTCGATCTTGTTGGAGACCCCCATAAAGGGACACAGCCCCAGGAACTGCACCAGGACAAAATTGTTTACCAGCACAGCGCTGATCAGAATCAGGACGTACTCTGTCATGTGATCGTGGCTCGCTTGCCGAGAAAGAAAGACGTTAAACGCTGTGTTTACAGGGCGTTAAGGGCGCATAGTATGAGGCAGCGCCCCGGTTGGCTCAAGAATGATAATGCATAAGCTTACTTGACTGCAGGAGACAGTCATTGACTGCGAATTAAGCAGTTGAGGCCGGTTTTGCCATCCTTTTGGCCCTGGACGGTTGCGGCGCTGGCGGCAATCCAGTATCCAAGACAGACAATAACGCGACGAGACCGGCCAGGCGCCGGTTGCTGCAGAGGTGACCCCCCGTGACAGATTTGCCCCGTGACTTTGACCGAGACGGCCTGCTTGAGTATTCCGTGGTTTTCACCGACCGCTCCCTGAACCATATGTCCCAGCGTTTCCAGCAGGTCATGCGGGATATTTCCAGCAACCTGAAGCAGGTCTACAACGCCCACTCGGTGACCGTTGTGCCCGGCGGCGGCAGTTTCGGTATGGAAGCGGTGGCCCGCCAGTTTGCCAGCGGCCAGCACTGCCTGGTGATCCGTAACGGCTTCTTCAGCTATCGCTGGAGCCAGATTTTTGAGATGGGCAACATCCCGTCCAAAGAAACCGTATTGAAAGCGTCCCCCACCAGCGACCAGCCCCAGGCGCCGTTCGCTCCGGCCCCCATCGAGCAGGTGGTGGAAACCATCAAGGCCGAGAAGCCGGCCGTGGTGTTCGCCCCCCATGTGGAAACCGCCTCCGGCATCATCCTGCCGGACGACTACCTGAAACAGGTGGCCGACGCCGTACACAGCGTGGGCGGTCTGTTCGTGCTGGATTGCATCGCCTCCGGCACCATCTGGGTGGACATGAAAGCCATCGGCGTGGATGTGCTGATCAGCGCCCCCCAGAAAGGCTGGAGCTCCTCCCCCTGTAGTGCCCTGGTGATGCTCAGCGAAGCCGCCGACCAGCGCCTGCACGAGACCACCAGCACCAGCTTCGCCTGCGATCTGCGCAAATGGCGCGACATCATGATCGCCTATGAAAACGGCGGCCATGCCTACCACGCCACCATGCCCACCGACGCCCTGCGCGGCTTCCGTGACACCATGCTGGAAACCATGAAAGAAGGCCTCACCGCCGTGAAGGAACGCCAGTGGAAACTGGGCACCGCCGTGCGCGAGCTGATGGCCAAGCACGGCTTCGCCAGCGTCGCCGCCCCGGGCTTCGAAGCCCCCGGCGTGGTGGTGTCTTACACCGACAATGACACCATCAAGAGCGGCGCCGCCTTTGTGCAGCTGGGCCTGCAGACCGCCGGCGGCGTACCGCTCATGTGTGACGAACCCGCGGACTTCAAGACTTTCCGCGTGGGCCTGTTCGGCCTGGACAAACTGGGGGATGTGGATGCGGCGGTGGCGCGGCTGGAGGCGGCGTTGAAGCAGTTAACAGCGGGCTAGTTAGTTGACAGTGGACAGTTGACAGCGAAAAGCGGGTGAAGCGATGGCTAGCCTGACTCTGAGGCTACTCACTGGTCTGCTACTGGGGATGTGTGTAAGCCCCTCTCCCCTCTGGGG
>NZ_LWEJ01000250.1:0-14045 GCF_001635525.1 Alcanivorax sp. HI0007 | reverse complement strand
CCAACCGCGGTCTGCAGTTCCTCGACCTGATCCAGGAAGGCAACATCGGCTTGATGAAGGCCGTGGACAAGTTCGAATACCGCCGTGGCTACAAGTTCTCCACCTATGCCACCTGGTGGATCCGTCAGGCCATTACCCGCTCTATCGCCGACCAGGCGCGCACCATCCGTATCCCGGTGCACATGATAGAGACGATCAACAAGATCAACCGGGTACAGCGCCAGATGCTGCAGGAAATGGGCCGCGAACCGACCCCGGAAGAACTGGGCGTGCGTCTGGAAATGCCGGAAGACAAGGTCCGTAAGGTACTGAAGATCGCCAAAGAGCCGATCTCCATGGAAACCCCCATCGGTGACGATGAAGATTCCAGCCTGGGCGACTTTATCGAGGACGGCAACATGGAATCCCCGGTGGACTCCGCTACCTCGCTGGGCCTGGAAGAAGCCACCCGCGAAGTACTGGCCAACCTGACCGCCCGGGAAGCCAAGGTCCTGCGCATGCGTTTCGGTATCGACATGAACACGGACCACACCCTCGAGGAAGTGGGCAAGCAGTTCGACGTGACCCGTGAGCGTATTCGTCAGATAGAAGCCAAGGCGCTGCGCAAGCTGCGCCACCCCAGCCGCAGCGAACACTTGCGCAGCTTCCTTGACGGCGACCTGTAACACTTGAAAAAAATTGCCGGCCACCGAATAATCGGCGGCCGGCATTTTATTGTCCTTCCGTTTTTCGGGCCTATAGCTCAGCTGGTTAGAGCAGTCGACTCATAATCGATTGGTCCCAGGTTCAAGTCCTGGTGGGCCCACCATTACCTTCGATCGCGCTGTGTATTTCGCTCTCGCGAAATAAGAGCATCCTGTCACATACCTCTGACACACGGCCTCCTCACACATCAGCAAGTGGACTATTGCGCTATATTCATGAGCCCACAGTGGCAGAACGCAGCCGCCCCACCATCGTGACGACAGCAAGCACCATGGCGCCTGCCACCAGCCCGCCAATCAGGTTTACCAGTAACGGCACCAACCAGGACACTGCGCCAACCATTTCCTGCAGGTGATGCACCCAGTCATGGGAGCCGGGAATGCCGTGGACCAGGATGCCACCGCCCACCAGAAACATGGCAGCAGTGCCAACCACAGACAAAGTCTTCATCAACCAGGGGGCGAGAAACAGGATACCTTTGCCCAGGGCAATTCGCGCCCCGGCGCCAGATGCCTGAGGATCCGTCTTTGCCAGGTACAGGCCGGCGTCATCCAGCTTCACAATACCGGCAACCAGACCGTAAACGCCGATCGTCATCAACACGGCAATGGTACAAATTGCCGCGACCTGAACACCAAAAGTCGCCGACTGTACCGCCCCCAATGAAATCACAATGATCTCGGCGGACAGGATAAAGTCGGTGCGGATAGCGCCCTTGATCTTCTGCTTTTCAAACGCCACCAGGTCCACCGCCGGGTCGGCAACCGCTTTCAGGGTTTCCCGATGCTCATGTTCCTGTTCTTCCTTGTGAAAGAACTTATGCACCAGCTTTTCGCAACCTTCGTAACAAAGGAAGGCGCCGCCTATCATCAGCAACGGCGTAATCAACCAGGGAAGGAAGGCACTGATCAACAAGGCGGCAGGTACCAGTATCAACTTATTGAGAGCCGACCCCTTGGCCACCGCCCACACCACCGGCAATTCCCTGTTTGCTTTCACGCCGGACACCTGCTCGGCATTCAACGCCAGATCATCGCCCAGCACCCCGGCGGTTTTCTTGGCCGCCACCTTGGTCATAACGGAAACGTCATCCAGCAAGGTAGCAATATCATCGATCAGGGCAAGCAGGCTGGTTCCGGCCATGAAAATCTCCTTTTTCGTCGTAACACGCTTACACGTGCATTAATGGCCGAGTCTACCGTCACTGATTCCCCAGCGCATCGCTAACCTGCCCCCTCTTTTCCTGCGAGTTTGTTATAGTGCGATCAACGCCATCAACAGCCCAGAAACCATGCCGGAATACCAGCGCCCACAGTGTCTTTCCAACATCCATCGCGAGGAAATCGCCGATGGGTTGATCCGTGTTGGCTGCCACTATCACACTGACAGGCTACTTGATGACAGTTTTCAGCGGGCAGATATCTCCCTGCCGACATCGCTGGCATCATCCGTGGGCAAGCGTAGAACCGAATATCTTGCCGGGCGCTGGTGCGCCCGGGAAGCCCTACGTCTGCTGGGCGTCGAAGGCATACCAGGCATGGGCTCCGACAGAGCCCCCCAATGGCCAGACGGCACTGTCGGAAGCATTACTCACAGCAAGGGCACAGCAGAAGTCATGGTGGCCGATGCCCGGCACTGGCTGGCGGTGGGTCTGGACACGGAGCAATGGTTAACGGCAGAGCGGGCAGACCGCCTGTGCCGTGAATTGCTGACCAGCGAGGAAAGAGAGCATCTGAGAGGGCTCTCGCCGATACAACGGGCCAACCGGATCACCCTGATCTTTTCCGCCAAGGAAAGCCTGTTCAAGGCGCTCTACCCGCTCACCGGCAAGCGTTTTTATTTCCATGACGCCGCCCGGCGCAACCCACGCTCACTCACCTTGCTGACGACGCTGACAGAGCAGTGGAAACACGGCACCGAGATCCCCTTTCGCTGGCGGGAACGCCAGCAGGGCGTACTCAGCTGGATTGCCTTGCCACGGTAGGAGCCTGCGCCATCTGCCCTTTCTTGCAAAGGCGAGGGCAATCTTCGCAAAGGGGCATATCCGGTAAACGGAAGCGAATACAGCAGGTCCTACGTACGATCATCGCGTCACCGGTGTTCTGATTCAGCCGCTCCCGGTAGGCACCGGCCAACGGGTTGGCAGTGCCATCGGCAAAGGTTTCACATTCCAGAATGGCCTTGCCCGGCTGCCACATCATTGCCGGCAGACCGGCCTTTTCCAGCTCCCCCAGAAACCAGCGAATATAGCGGCTGGCATTACTCCACAGGACGCGTGGAGACAGACCCAACGCCTGTTGCCAGCCGCTGATCACTGTCTCCATATTCTCCCGAATCAGGGGCTCGAAACGGGTCAGGGGATGGGCGCCGACCGGCACACTGGCCCCTTCATGCTCCAGCACAAAGCAGGACGGCAAGCCTTCCTGATTCAGCTCCAGGTGCATGGCGCTCGGGTGTATCGGCAGACTGCGCTGCAGAATCAGGTTGGCGCCCAATACCGGCGGCACCAGGTAAAGGAAATAATACTTGCTCCAGATCGACAGCAAGGCGCGCTCATCTTCACCCTGGAGATCGGGGCGGAACCGGTGGAGTTGCCGGCGCAGGGCATCCGGCTCAAACAGAGCCACAAGGGGCAGGGCCGGCTCCCCCGCTGCCGCCAGACGCAACATCGGGGCATAGCTAGCAAAAGCCCCCTGGAACAAGGGGGCCAGGGACGGGATCATCAGCTGGCGCAAGCAGCGGCGGCGGGTCGCTTCTCACGTCGCAGCAGGGCATCCACCACTTCCTGGGAACGCACCGCCAGCACCGACAACAGGGTATCGCTGAGCCCATGGGTTTCCTCGCAGCAGCCCTGCAGGAACACATTGGCATGGCAACCTTCAGCCATGGGCAGTCGGTAACAGCGCTCAATGCCCTGCGGCGACAGCCAGTCAGCCATGGGAGCGAGCAGGCGTTCATGGCCATCCCGGTTGTACCCGGTGGCCAACACCACGCCATCGTACTCTTCCACCTGCTCGACACCGGCATCCTTGTCGCGCAGGGTCATCTGCACTGTCTTGCCGTCATTGACCACCGCCACGATATCCCGGTTGGACAGATAGCGGTGCTGTACCTTGCCAGTGATTTTCTGCAGATAGAGACGCTCGTAGATTTGCTCGATCTCGGCCATATCCACCACCGCATAGTTGGTCTGGCTGAATCGCTGCAGGAAATCCCGACGCTCCGCTTCCGGGCGACCGTAGATGGTATCAGTAAAGGCCGGATCGAAGATTTCGTTCACAAAGGCACTGTCATCGGAGGGATGCAGAGCCCGGCTGCGAGACACCAGATCCATGTTGCCGTGGGGGTACTGGTTCATCAGATCCAGATAGATTTCCGCCGCACTCTGGCCAGCGCCGATCACCGCAATGCGAGGCGCCTCATGACGTCCGAAACGCTCATATTCATGTTTATAGCGGGAAGAATGGACCATGTTGTCGCCCATCTTGCCGGCGAACACCGGCGGTATCCGTGGATAACCGCCAATGCCGATTACCAGATTGCGGGTAAAGATTTCTTTCTCACTACCATCCGCTTGCCGGGATCGAACACGCACCCATTCCACCTCACCGCCCTGCACTACCGGCTCGATGGCGATTACCTCCTGGCCATAGTGCACCCGATCACTGAATTGATCGGCGGCCCAACGCATGTAGTCGTTGTATTCCACACGGGTGGGAAAGAAGGTGCCCATGTTGATAAAGGAATCCAGCCGATGCTGATCATGCAGGTAGTTGACGAAGGTAAAACGGCTGGCCGGGTTGCGGAGCGTGGCAAGATCTTTCAGAAAAGACACCTGCATGCGAGTGCCTTCCAGCAGCATGCCACCATGCCACTCAAAGCGGGGCTGTTTTTCCAGGAAACAATACTGCAGATCATCCAGTTCTGCCTGCTCTTGCAGGGCAATAGCAATGGCCAGGTTTGCTGGACCAAAGCCAATACCAACAACGTCGTATTCCTGAGTGTGAACGCTCATGGGGGGTCGTCCTCAATGTGCGGGTTATCCAATCACCGGCATGACATTCATGCCAGCCACCTGCTGCCGGATAGTGGTGGGCAGCGCGCCATGGGATTTTCAGCTCAGCTCGCAGCGCTCAAAAAACGCCTCACGATGCAGCACCATCAGGGCTGCGCGCTTGTGCGGAAAATCGAACTCCTTTGGCTTGGCAAAACGCCTGGCTTGGAGGTGTTGAATCATCCTGTCGTTATCCGAGCGCGGCTCGGACACGATCCGCCGGGTACGGCAGTCATCGAGAAACAGATAGTGGCAAAGCGCATTGAGCCACGCTTTTACCTTGTGGGGACCCCGGTGGTGTTCTTCACCCACCAGCATGTGGATACCCCGGTCAAAATCGTCCGCATCGTAATAGGGCGCGATACGGTCTTCCTTGGTCCAGTACGCCTCGAAATAGGCGAAGGGTTCATCATCAATACAACCGATCAGGTTAAGCACACGCGGATCCTTTGCCTGGCTTTCCAGGTAACGGCGGTGCTCTTCCCGCGTACCACTCTGTTCCCAGAATGCGGCAACTCGTTCGCTATTCTGCCAGCGCATAAAGCGCTCCAGGTCGGCATCAATATCCAGCATGCGCAATGACACCCAGGCATTGATGCCCTGGTCATAACGCCGGTAAACCTCACCCGTCGGCTTGGCTGGGCGGAGCGGATGGCGTCGCCCACTGGCGTCCATCACCATGGTGACCGGATAGGGTCTGCCCAGATGTGTCGGCAACCAGTCATCCGGCAACTGCCAGAGCATATCCCGCTCCAGCACATAGCCATCACCGTCATCCTGAACCATGAACCCGGCATGAAACCGGTCAGAAAACCGTAGCGAGTTCACCTCAGGATGGGTCACAAAAAAGGCATAGGCGGCCCGGCGCAACAGCGCCGGGTCGTCTATGGATTGCTGAACCATGCCACTCTTGTCACCAAGCTGGACGGTCAACAGGTCCTGATCATTGCACTGGCACAGCCAGTGCTCAGAGAGGTCAAACACATCCAGCCGCTGCCCGTGGGGCAGCGGGATGGAAGCATGTTGGGACTTACCAGGCATAGCTAACGCTGCCGATCACGCTACGACGATCGCCATACCAGCACCAAAAGTTACAGGTCGCAACATATTCCTTGTCTTCGATATTTTTCGCAGCAACCTGGAATTTGAAGTTATCCCACTGATAACTGACGGTGGCATCCCAAAGCATATGGGAATCCACTTTGAATGAGCGGGTTTCCAAATCATCGCCATAGGTCGCTCCGACATAACGCACACCGGAGCCAACCGACAACCCGTTCATTACGCCACCCAATACCGTGTACTTGCCCCACAAAGAGCCAAGCCGTTTGGCGACCTGGTTGGGCTGGTTACCAATGACCGCATCACCACGGATATCTTCGGTGATTTCAGGCTCCAGGAAGGTCATGTTACCCACGACACTGATACTCGGGGTGATATTGGCCACCGCCTCAAGTTCAACGCCCTGACTTTCCACTTCGCCGATCTGCGTCAAATTACCTACCGTGTCATTGCGGGTCAGATTTTCATGACTGATATCAAAGACAGCAGCATTGAAGTAACCATCAAAGCCATCCGGCTGCACCTTTACACCCAGTTCGATCTGATCGCCCTGTTCCGGCTTGGCCGCATTATCATTCTGGTCAAGCTGAATGACCGGCTGGAAAAACTGCGAATAGCTGGCATAGGTAGTAACACCGCCATCAAACAGCCATGCAGCTCCGGCATTGGCCGTCCACTGCTCATCACTGACATCCAGATCGGCACTGGCATCTGCTTTGTTGCGGAACTCGGTATCGACCTTATCAAACCTGGTACCAAGAGTAAGAACCAGATGGTCCTGGATTTTTACCTGATCTTGCAGGTAGGCACCCAGTTGATAGCTGTCGGTGGTGCGACGTTGAAGATCCGCCTCCGTCAGCGGCTGTGCCACACCGGGGGTCGGACCATTCAACAGTACGATATCGCTTTCAGCGGAATACTGCGGGTTGTAGACATTTAACGTATTAGGCGCGTAGACGCCAGGGGCTATCTGCTCACCGACCACTGGATCATTGGCATAGTCCTTGCCATCGATTTTCAGCAACTGATAGTCCAGGCCAGCAAGAAGCGTATGCTCCATGCCATTGAAATCCCAGTTGTAGATAAAGCGGTTATCGGCATTCAAGCTGTCAGCATGGCCCTCTTCCGTGGAGATATAACGAACCACCTCGGTTCGGCCGGTCGGGACACCAAAGTCATCGGCATAGGCAAGCGCGTACATTTGCCGCAAATCCACTTCGATGCGGCCATAGCGGACATTTTGCTGGAATGAAACCTGATCACTGAAGTCATGATCCAGCTGGTAACCGAAGGTATATTGGGTTCGATCAAACCGCTCAAAATCCGGGTTGCCAACGGCGACATCGTCATCAATAAAACCGTTTCCACCCTCGCTTTTATTGAGTGTTCCCTCAGCAAGATGAAACTGCAGATAAGGATCGGAGTTATCTTCCTGATAGCTCGCCAGCAAGGTCAGGTTGGTTTTTTCACCCAGATTCAGCTTCAGTGAAGGCGCAAACAGCACACGCTCCTGCTCGACATCATCAACCTGCGTGCCACTTTCCCTGGCCAGCGCAACGACTCGAAAAGCATGACCATCACTCACCGGCGCACCGGCATCCACAGATATCTGCTTGCGATCCCAGGTCCCATACTGCACACCTACAGATCCGAAGGAGTAATCCTGTGGTCGTTTGCTGATAACGTTAATGACACCACCGGGAGGGGTCTGGCCATAAAGGACCGAAGAGGGGCCGCGAAGGATTTCCACCCGCTCCAGCAGGAAAGGGTCAATCTGCCAGCTGTAGAAGCCGTTGGAATAGGTGCGGGTGCCATCACGATACAGACCGTTGTTAGCCTGTTTGAACCCTCGAACAATAAACCAGTCCTGCTTATTGTCTTCACCATAAAAACCGGCCTGGATACCGGGCGTATAACGCAATGCATCGCTGATGCTCACAGCAGCCCGGTCATTCATTTGCTCACGGGTCACGATGGAAATTGAGCGCGGGGTTTCACTGACCGGCGTGTCGGTCTTGGTCGCGGTCATGCTCCGTTGACCTACATAGCCGAAGTCATCGCCGCCGTAGGCGTCTTCAGACTGATCCGCATTTACCTCGATGGTTTGCAGCTCTTCTTGCTGTGTCGCCTCCTGCTCTTCCGCCCATGCCGGCGTGGCGGCCAGGGCAATGGTAATGGCCAGAGCCAACGGATGACGGCTGGTTTGCAGCCCCCGGATCAGGCCAGTACTGGTCCGATTCCCCATGGTGGTTCTCCTAACGTTCGTAACGATCACAATAATAGGAATGATTCGCATCTGCATTATACAGATTGCCAAGCTGACAACCAGTGCACATTTATTTCGGTTTATTTGTCGCTTGGGTCAATCGATCAGGGATACACAGGTATCAAGGATGTCGGGCAAGCCGTTGATCAGACCCTCTTCCCTGACAATGCCAAGATGATCAGCCTGCAGGATTTCGCTATGCGCCAGGCAAGCGAATACCTGCAACCCTGCACGCAAGCGGTCTGCTCGGCCCCGCGGTTCGCTGGCCCACCAGCTGTGTACCGGAGTCTCCAGCTGCGGCAATTGATATCCCCAGCACAGGGCGCGCAGGTGCTGTTCCACTGCCCAGGCATGCAGCAATTGGGACGCACTGTCAGCCATCACGGGCTCCACCGACTGCTCCTGCATCCAGTGGCGGAAGAGCCCCGGCCATTGTGATGGCGCACCGTCCCGCAGCCGTTCGATGCAGCTATCCAGAGCCTTGCCGGTAAGCGCGGGCAGCAACATGCCCAGATGCTCCCGGAGCGTCTGTTGGGCCTCGGGCGACGTCCACTGATCTTCCGGTACTTCATGGCCCGGCACATAGGTATCCAGCAAGCCGAGAAAGGCCACCGATTCCCCCGCGGCTTCCAGACGTTTACCCAGCTCCATGGCCAGGGCCCCACCCAGCGACCAGCCCAGCAGATAATAGGGGCCTTGCGGTTGTGCCTGACGCAGGGTGCGGTAGTAACGTTCGGCCATTTCTTCCAGGGAAGGATCAAACCATCCTTCCTCCAGGAAACTCCGTGACTGCAAGCCATTGACCTGCCACTGCCCATCCAGCGCGCTCGCAATGGCTTGATAACCGGTCACGCGGCCAGTGACCGGATGCGGGCACCACAGCACAGGGGCATCGGGGCTGTGATTCAGTGGCGTGACCAGCGCCGGGTCGGCCTGGGCTTCACGAGGCGCCTCCGCCAGGGCCAGCAATGCCAGCAACTCCTGACGGTACCGGCCACACAGGTGCTGAATACGCCGGGCATCATAGTGGCTGCTGGCGTAATCCCAGACCAGTTCCAGTTTTCCCGCAACGACCTGACCATTAATCGCCAGCGGCGCGGCCATGGGGTTGTTGTCTGCCTGTGGTTTGCCGCCCCCCTGCAGCGGCGTAAAGCCCTGGATCAAGGCGTCGTCGTGGTACTGGCCCAGATAATTGAAGGTCACCGGCGCATCGGCACTGCCATTAAGCGGACTCTCCGTGAGATAACGCAAAACACCATAGCCCACTCCGCCATCGGTCTCGGCTTGCTTCAGTTGTTGTGACACCGCAAACAGGTTCTGGCGTGGGTCGCTGTCGTAAGGCAAGGCCAGCGGATAAAGGCTGGTGAACCAGCCGAGCGTCCGGCTCAGGTCCAGCCCCGGAGCCAGGCGGTTTTCGCGACCGTGGCCTTCCAGGTTGATGGTAAGAGGTCGATTTGTCGTAGGAGCGTCGCTGGCGGCGCGATTTTTCACAATTGCGGATCGCGCCGCGAGCGACGCTCCTACACGAGATTGCTGCAAGGTTCGGGTGAGTGCCGTCAGCAACAACGCCGGCACCGTTACCCCCAATTTGGTGGGCGCCTCCTGCAAAAGCCGGCGGGTGTCTTCGTGACTCAGGGACAAGGAAGCCGTCTGTTTTTCCGCATAGGCCGGCAAAGGCTCGCCGCGCTTTTCCGGTTTCTGCCCCTTCCAAAACGGCAGGCGTTGCTCGCCCTTTTCTTCCCACCATTGCTGCAGGGCCTGATGCCAGTCAGCCAGATTATGGGTCCGTTCCGGCAAGGCAATATCCTTGCCTCCCTGCACCTGCTGGTAAGCATTCAACAGATCTTCCAGCAGGATTCGCCAGGACACCCCGTCCACAGCCAGGTGGTGAATCACCAGCAACAGGCGATCCGGCTGATCCGGTGCGGAAACATATAACGCTCGCAGCAACTCGCCGGTTTCAATATTCAGGCTTTGCTGGGCCTGTTCACACAGTGCTGCAACCTGGTCTTCACCGGAGGCTTCACGCCACCACAGCAGTTCCCCCGGCGGTGTGTCGACAGGCAGACATTCCTGCTGCCAGCCCTCTGGGTGATTGGTGAACCGCAAACGCAACGCATCGTGCTGTCGATACAAGGCGTGCAACGTGGCCTCCAAAGCCTGCCGCTCCATCGGCGCGTCCAGAGCCAGCCACAAATGCTGGTTCCAGTGACTGGGGCTGGGCGGGTTCAGGGAGAAAAAGTTTTGCTGGATCGGCAGCAATGAAACCGGCCCCAGCATGGGCGCCTGGGAAATAGCGGTTGCCTCTGCACTGACCACCACTGCCGCCAGATCCTTGAGCAACGGTTGCTCGAAGAGTTCTTTGGGGCTGACTGCCAGACCCTGCTGCCTGGCGCGGCTTACTACCTGGAGTGCCAGAATGGAATCGCCGCCCAGAGCAAAGAAGTGGTCGTCACGGCTGACGTTATCCACGCCCAGTAATGGCTGCCAGATATCGGCGAGAATTTTTTCGTTGTCGGTTTGTGGAGGCTCGCCTTGGCCAGTGGTTTGCCATTGCGGTTGCGGCAGTGCCTTGCGGTCCACCTTGCCCGCCGGGGTTAACGGCAGAGCTTCCAGGGTGATCAGCTGACTGGGGACCATGTAGTCCGGCAGGGAGGCGGACAGGTCAGCGAGGATAGTGGCAGCATCCAGCGCCGCTCCTACAGGATCGCGTAGCACGATATAGCCAACCAACCTGTCACCCGTCGGTGAGGGCTGAGCCACCACCGCTGCCTCGCGGATTTGATCAAACGCCAATAGCTGACTTTCGATTTCGCCCAGCTCAATGCGGAAGCCGCGAATCTTCACCTGCTGATCCACCCGGCCCAGATATTCCATGACGCCGTCGTCGCGGAATTGCACCAGGTCCCCGGTGCGGTACATGCGCTCGCCGGGCTCACCGAACGGATCGGGGAGAAAGCGTTCGGCGGTCAGGTCCGGGCGGCCGTGGTAACCGCGGGCCAGGCCCACTTCATTACCGATATAGAGTTCACCGGCCACACCAACAGGAACCCGGTTGAGATCCTGGTCCAGCACATAGAGTTTTCGTGGACCGACGGCGGTACCGATGGGGGCGTAGGCACTGGTCAGCGTATCCCCCGGATAGGCCGCCCACAGCATGGGCGTGACCACGGTTTCCGTGGGGCCATAACCGTTAAGAATGCGCTGCGGTTTCAGCACCTGTTGCATGCGCTCGAAGGTTTCCCGGGTAAAGGCTTCGCCCCCCAGGGTCCAGGAACGCACTTTTAGTTCCGGCTGTTCCTGTTCGATCCAATCCAGTAACGGCCCCACATAGCTGGGCGGGAAACAGGCGATGGTGACGTTTTCTTTTTCCAGCACCTCGCAACATTTTTCCGCACTCCATAGTTCCTGGTCGCGGATGACCACGCGGGAGCCAAACGCCAATGGCACCGTCCAGCGCTCCACGGCGCCATCGAAACTGATGGACGCAAATTGCAGTTCCACATCCTCCGGTGTCATGCCGTAGCGCTCACCGATGGTCTGCACATGCATGGACAGACCGCCGTTGGTCAGTGCCACCCCTTTGGGTTTACCGGTGGAACCGGAGGTGTAAATGACGTAGGCAAGCTGGCCGGGATGCGGTTCGTTATGCAGGTTTGTCGGGGAATAACCTTGCAGAGCCAGTGTCTCCACTCGCACCGGGGTTAGTCCATCAACACGGGGCAGGCTCTCAGCCAGATCCGACGAGGTCAGCAACAGGCTCGCGCCACTGTCTTCCAGCATGTAACGCAAACGATCCGCAGGGTACCCCGGGTCCAGCGGCAGGAAGGCGCCGCCGGCTTTCATCACCGCCAGGAAGGCTTCGATCATGGTGACGCCGCGCTCGAAGGAAACGCCCACCACATCGTCCGCTTTTACTCCCTGCTCAATCAGGTAACGCGCCAGTTGGTTAGAGCGGGCTTCCAGCTCCGCAAAGGAAACCCGGGTATCGCCATGCACCAGGGCAATGGCATCACCCTGCTCGGCCGCCTGCCGCGAAAACAGGGACACAAAGCTTTCCGACTGCCACTCACCGCTGCCCTGCCCCCACTGTTCCAGCCGGGGCAGATCGTCGCCGGCCACCTCGATAGTACCCAGACGACACTGACCATCGCTGAAGGCATCCAGCACAGCTTCCATGGCCTGCTGCAAACGCCTCGCGGTTTCGCCATGAAAACGGTCCGCGGCATAGGTCAGCGTCAGTGCCAGCGCCCCGTTGTCGCTTTCGTGCACATCCAGCGCCAGATCAAAGAGTGCATGGGGGACGCCCTGGGACAGCGGCGTAATGGTGACATCCTGGTCCAGATGACGGCTGCCGCCATCGCGACGCTGATAGTTGAACAGCACCTGGAACAGGGGCGTTTCGCCCGGCTCTCTTTGCGGAGACAGGGACGCCACCAGCTGGTCAAAGGGCAGCGCCTGATGAGCCTGGGCATCCAGCATGGTCTGATGCAACTTCCCCACCCATTCATACACCGTTAGCGCCGCTTGCGGTTTGCCGCGTATCACCAGGGTGTTCACAAAGAAACCCACCAGCGCTTCCACTTCCGAGCGCTCGCGATTGGCGACCGGCACGCCCACCGGAATATCACGTCGACCACCAACCGCAGCCAGTGCCCATTGCCAGGCAGCCAGCACCACGGTGAACAGGGTGGTGTCGTTGTAACGGGCCAGCTTTTGCAGCGCCGCCTGCAAGTGTTGCGGCAGGGTCCATTGCACACTGGCCGCCTGACGCAAATCGTTCTTTTCCGGGTTGCGATCATGGGCAATCAACAACGGCGGCTGAGCTCTCTCCTGTTGATCATGACCCAGTTGTTCCCGCCAATAGGCCAACTGCCGGTCCCGCTCACCGGCATCCAGCCAGGCCTTTTGCCAGAGGGCATAGTCCGCGTACTGAATGGACAAGGGAGACAGGGGCGCATCGGACAGATAGGCACGGGCCAGGTCGGTAAAGAACACGTCCATGGACCAACCATCGGAGACCAGATGGTGCATGACCAGTTGTAGCCGCCATTGCTGATCGGTCACTTGCAGCAGCTGCACGCGCAACGGGTTGTCCCGCTCCAGTACAAAGGGTCTACGGGCATGTTCGTCCGCAAGGGTCTGGCGGGCATTGTCCTCCAGCGCCCGGGCATCACGCTGCTCCACGGACAGGGGCGCGGCTGCAATCCATTGCTGCGCCTGGCCATTTTCCTCTACAAAACGGGTGCGCAGACTGTCGTGCCGATCTGCCACCGCTGCCACGGCACGCAACAGACGCGCCACATCCAGCGGACCTGACAACATAAAGGCGGCAGTCAGATGGTAGGCCGTGTTATCCGGTTCCAGTTGATGGATAGTCCACAACCGTTGCTGGGCCGGCGCCAGTGGAATTCGTTTCGGGCGGTGCCCGGCGACAATAGGCAACCGCTCAAAGGGAATGCCCTTTTCACTCAGCTTCTGCAGAAAGACGGCCTGCTTGCTTTCATCCAGCGCCATAAAACGCTGGGCCAGTGCTGCCTTATCAAGTTGACTCATAAATCTTCCAGGTCATCCAGCAGGTCGGCCATGGCCGCCAGATCGTCGTCTTCCTGCTGTTTTGCTTCACCGTTGTGCTGGTCCACCAGGGCCGCCAGCGCCTGCAGGGAGTCGGCCTCGAACAGGGCACGCAGGGGCACAGCCACCCCCCAACGATCACGTAAGGCCGCCACCACACGGGTGGCCAGCAGGGAGTGTCCGCCCAACGCGAAGAAATTATCGTCCAGTCCAACGCGAGACTGGCCGAGCAGTTCCTCCCACAGGCCCGCCAGTTGCTGTTCCGTCTCCGTTTGCGGCGCACGATATTCCCGGGCCTGCCATTGCGGGGCCGGCAGGGCCTTGCGGTCCAGCTTGCCGTTGGGTGACAGGGGCATCTTTTCGAGCACCATGAACAGGGACGGC
>NZ_LWEJ01000249.1:0-7086 GCF_001635525.1 Alcanivorax sp. HI0007 | reverse complement strand
ATCTCTTCCAGTGCTGCCACCGTCTGCTGTTGGCCCTGGGCGAGCATGTCCTGCATCTGGCCGGCGGCCATGCCGTCCACGCCAGCTGCCAGGCACAGGTGGCGGATCATGGCGATGCGGGTTTCGGCACGATAATGCCCCCCGCTGGCGAGCAATTCGAAGGCGCGGGTATGCAGGGTATCGCCGGCCAGAATGGCGGTGGCCTCGTCAAAGGCCTTGTGGCACGTGGGCTGGCCCCGGCGCAGGTCATCGTCGTCCATGGCCGGCAGGTCATCGTGGACCAGCGAATAGGCATGGATCAGCTCCACAGCGGCGGCGGGCACGTCGGCTTTGCCGGGTTCGGCGCCGGCCAGCTGGGCAGCGCCATAGACCAGTAGGGGGCGAATGCGCTTGCCGCCGCTGAGAGCCGCATAGCGCATGGCCTGGCTCAGCCGCGGGGCGGCGCTGATGGTGGGCACGAAGGTATCCAGTGCCTGCTCCAGGCGGGCCCGGCTGGTTTCACCCAGCTGGTCCAGGGCGGGGAAGTTACTGGCCATTGTCTTCACCGGCAAAGGGAGCCGGTTCGGCGTCAGTGTTCTGTTCCAGCAGAATGCGCACCTTTTGCTCGGCCTGCTGCAGGGCCTGCTGGCACTCACGGGAAAGGCGAACCCCTTCTTCAAAGGCTTTCAGGGACTCTTCCAGCGTCAGGTCACCGGATTCCATCCGTTCCACCAGGGATTCCAGATTGTCCAGTGAGGTTTCCAGCGCGGGGGCTGCCTGCTTTGCCATGGGTCTCTCCTAGCCTGAGTATGTCACCAAAACGCGCTGAGCTAATCATCGGTGCGATGATAGCAGTTGGACAGGCGATTTGGGGGGTCCGGGTCAGTGCATCCGGCGGGAACAGTAATGCACAGGCGGTGGTGAATCAATTGCTATCTACCGATCTGCGGGGGGCAGGGGGAGCACTGTTCTATTTTTTTGATCATTTGCAAGTGGCTGATAACGAAGGAAGAAATCGGGATTTTCAGAAGCCGTGAGAGATTGATTCCAAATGGTTCTAACCAGGGGGTTCCGGTGCCGGCGGGAGGCTGCTTATAGTGAAAGACCCGCCGGAGGCCGTAGACCGCTTCTTCCTCTGATCTCCTAAGCTATGGCGTCTCGTCTGCGCGTCACCGGCGGGATCCTTTTCCTTCCGCGCCAACGAAGCGAGTGATTTCCTGAAATTCAACACCTCACAGGCCCGACCGGCCGGCCCGGGCCTGTGGTGTTTGCGGCTGCTCGGTACAACGCGGCGGGACGCCATTCAGAAATCGTAGCGCAGCCCCACCGTAAAGACCTGTCCGTCGCTTTGCACCTGATAACCGGCCAGGGGGTTAAAGCTGTCCGAGTTAGGGGTGTAGATCGCGTAGCCCAGCTCTTCATAGAAATATTCGGCAAACAACTTGAGTGCCTCGGTGTGCTGGTAGTCCACCCCCACATGGACGGAATCCCCCTGGAAAAAGGCTTCGCCTTCACCGTCGCTTTCCTCTCCCTGGGCATACATGGCCTTGAAGGTGTACTTGTTCCAGCTGTAGGAACCATACAGGTTGTAGGTGACCGGATCCGGATCCTCACTGACACTGCTGTGGGACAACAGCTGTTCCACCTTGGCCGCGAAACGCCAGGGACCGGTGGTGTAGGTGGCTGAAGCACCCACCTGATCCGCGCGGTCGCCGGAGTCCTGTTCGGTGTCCTGAAAGGCCGCTGCCAGTGTCAGCTTGTCCAGCGACCAGGACAGCGCGTATTGCATGGTGTCCAGGTAGCGGGTGCCGGCTTCGTCGGTCATATCCACCCCGGATACGGTGGCGGTGATGCCGGCCAGGCTTGGCGAGGTATAGGTCAGGGCGTCACGGCGAAAGGCGGACTGGGTCGCGTAGCCGGAGTAGAACGAACTGAAGAAATCCACCGGGTAAGCCACATTGTTGTAGTAGGCCAGCCACTGGGTGCCCACGGTGACGCTGCCGTATTGATCATGGGCCGCAGAAATCGTGGCGACGCGGGGCATGCTGTTGTTGTCTTCCTTGTAAAGCTCCTGGAAGAAAGTGGGATCCTCGGCACGCAGGCGGGCGGAGTTGATCGGGAACTCCAGTGTGGCGGTGATATCCACGTTGTCGAAGTCATTGTAGCTGGCGTTAACGCCAAGCCGGGAATAGGCATCACGCAGTCCCGTGTAGGAATCGTCTTCGCCCGGTTGCGCCTCATCCACCGAGACCGCTTCGGCCTGAATGCGTAACGAACCATAGGGGGTGACAGTCAACTCTGCATGGGCCGGTATGGCTGCCATGGCCGCGAGCAAGGCCGCGCTCAGCGGCAGGGTGTGTGGGTGTTTCATCCTTGATCTCCCTTTTATTTCAGATTCAGACAATCAGTACCGGGCAGGACGCCAGGCTGGCCACTCGCTGGGAGACACTGCCCAGAAAGTAACCGTCCACATCGCCGCTGGTGCCCCGTGAGCCCATCACAATCAGATCCACATTGTTGTCTTTGGCAAAACGGATAATGGCCCGGGATGGTCTGCCTCCCTTGACGAAGGCCCGTACATTTCGGGCGCCGGCCTTCGTGGCCAGCTGTTTGGCCTGATCTGCCACCGAAGATGCGTACTCCTTTAGCGCATCATCCGGCAGCTGCACATCATTGGGGCGAACCATGGAAAGGGATGCCTCGAAGAGGCTGTGGTGTTTGAAAACGCAAAGCAGAAGCAGCTGCGCATCATTGTCCTGCTGCAACCTGGCGGCATGTTCAAGGGCGTTGAGTGCGCCCTGTGAGCCATCGACGGGGACGAGAATTCGTTGATACATACCTGCCTCCTTGCGGGTCGTTGTCCGGTGCCTGATCAGAGGAAGAAAAGGTCACGTAGAAACAGGGCAATTTGCGGGAAAAAGATGACCAGCACAGTGGCACCCAGCAGCATTGCCACAAAGGGTGGCGTTCCCTTGATGACTTCCCAGTAAGGCCGCTTGAAAATGGCGATGGCGGTGAAAATGTCGCAACCGAAAGGTGGGGTGGCCGAGCCGACGGCCACCATCATGGTGATCAGGATTCCCACATGTACCGGGTCCAGTCCCGCAGATGCCACGGCGGGCGCAAAGATCGGGGTAAGAACCAGAATGACCACGATGGGGTCCACGAACATGCAGGCGATAAAGAAAGCCACCGCGATAGCAGTGAGGACACCGATCGGACCGGCTTCATTGATACCCAACGTGCCGAGAATGGTTTGCGGAATCTGGGCAAAGGAAATAATCCAGGAAAAACCGTTGCCCACCGCTACCAGGATAAATACCACTGCGGTGATCAGGCCCGTGGATTTGGCGATGGCATAGATATCCATGGCCTTGAGAGAGCGAAAAATAACGAACTCCAGTATCACCGCATACAGGACGCAGGCCGCCGCGGCTTCCGTGGGACTGAAAATGCCGCCATAAATCCCTCCGACAATGATGACCGGAAAACCCAGAGGCCAGAGCGCCTTGCGTACTGAAGAAAGGCGTTCCCCCCAGCCGGCTTTCGCTTCTGTGGGCACGTTCTGGGTATGGGCGTAGATCACACAATAGATGGAAAAAAGCAGCAGAATCAGCAGGCCCGGACCGATCCCGGCGATGAACAATTCGGCAATGGAGGTGCCGGTAATGACACCGTAAATAATCATGCCGATGCTGGGCGGGATCAGAAAGGCAATGTCGCTGGCATTGATAATCAACGCCAGGGTAAAGGAATCCTTGTAACCCGATTCCAGCATCCGCGGTCGGAGCGGTGAGCCCACAGCCACAACCGTGGCCTGAGTGGAACCGGAAACCGCGCCAAACAGCGTGCAGGAGGCCGCGGTGCTGACCGCCAGGCCGCCTTTGATATGGCCGATAAAGGCCATCACCATGTTGACCAGACGATTGGCCGACTGACCGCGTGTCATGATGTCGGCGGCGAGAATGAACATGGGAACCGCTATCAGGGCGGTGGGACGAATGCCGGCCAGCATTTGCTGAATAAAGAAGTCCATTCTGTCGAAGCCGTCGAACATCATCACGAAGCCAACGACGGCGCCGACAATCAGCGGCACCATCATCGGAAACCCGAACAGCAACAGCGCCAGCATGACGAGAAACATGATCCAGGCCATCATCCGTCAGATCTCCGTTTCCTGCTCGTCATAACCATCCAGCACGGTGGTGGACAGATAAACGTCTCGAGAGAAGATATTTTTTATCCCGGCCATGAAGTACTGAATACCGGTGACCGTGAGGCCGACCGGCACCCAGAGATAAATCAGGTAAATGGGGAAACCCAGGGTTGGTAGTACCCGACCGGTGCTGTACACGGAATAGATGTAGCTGACCGAGTACCAGCACAGGAAAAACATGATTGCTGAGGTGACGAAACTGATCAGAATCATCATCAGCCGACGGATGTTTGTGGGGAAGATGTCGTAGATGGCAGACATGCGGATATGCCGGCCATGGCGGGCTGCATAGCCCAGTCCGGCGAACGTGATCATGACGATCAGGATGCGGTTGACCTCTTCGGAAAAATGCAGGCTTTCACCGAGCAGAAAACGGCCGACCACGTTTGCCACCGTATTGATGGCCATGAGCAGGACCCCGGTGGCAAGGATGATGGCTTCGACTTTGGCGATGCCGTTGTCGAGGGTGCCGAGAAACCCGGGCAGGGAGGATTTCTGTGGAGAGGGAGCCTCATCGTTCATGATTGCATCCTTCTGCAATGGCCGGTTTAACGGATCATCCTGATCCGTACCCCGGCTGGTCGTGGTGCGGGTTTGGCCGGGGAAACCCGTGAAATCATTTTTGCGTTATTCAGGGCTCCGGAGAGAGATGTTGCCGGGGCCGCCCATACAGGTGCAGGCCCCGGCGAGTCATTCCCTGTCTATTCGCTTTCTATGGCTTGAAGATCGGCCTTGAACTGCTCAAGCAGCTTGGCGCCGCTCTCGCCGGTCATCTCCACGAAGCGCTCCTCCACCTGTGGCGCACGCTCCCGGAATGCCTGGCGCTGTTCCTTGGTGAGTCGGGTAACGGTGACCTCGTCGCTGTCTTCAAGAATCTTGTCGAGCATTTTTTCGCCAAGGCCGGGTACGTAATTGGCGATATGATCAAAAGCATGCTCAGTGGCGTCATGTACCAGTGCCTTGTCCTCTTCCGACAGGCCATTGAAGAATTCCTGGTTTGCCATCATGGCGGTGGTGAACTGGTTATGACCGGTGAAGATAAGATTCGGGGAGACTTCATAAAGCCCGCCGGACTGGATCCAGAAAATAGGGTTTTCCTGCCCCTGGATAATATTGGTCTGCAGGGCGCCATACACTTCCCCCCAGGGCAGGGGCGTCGGTGTGGCTCCGAAGGCCTGATAGGTCTCGGAAAGCAAGGGGTTGGTCATGGTGCGGATGTTCTTGCCCTGCAAATCCTCCGGCGAGGTGATCGGTTCGTCGGCGGTAATGACCACTTCCCCCTCGGGATACATGGTCAGCAGTTCCAGACCCTGTTCGGCGTAGAGTTTGGGAAACATCTCGTTGATGGCCTTGCTTTCTTCAAAGAAAGTAACCACCTTTTCAGACTCCACCGGCAGCAGGTAGGGGATAAAGAAAATTTGTGCTTCCGGGATCAGGGAACCGGTAAAGCCCGGTGACTGGTTGACGAATTGCAGTACGCCCGCCTGGGTCAGTTCCATGATGTCATCGGATTCACCGAGCTCGCCAAAACGGTGAATCTGGACAGTATGCGCCGAGTTTTCCTCGATATATTCCTTGAATTTGTAGGCGAACACATCCTGCACATCACCTTCGTATTCTTCGTGGGCATAGCGCCAGTTCTGTCCCTGTGGCTCGGCGCTGGCGGCGGGTTCATCAGCGTTATCGCTGCATGCTGCCAGTGTCGCCATCATCACCGTGGCCGCGACGGCGCCTGCGAGTGATCGAATGGTCATGGTGTACCCTCACTATCTGGTTGACGGAAATTTCCCGCAAACAATGTTCGCAAACTCTTCCATTTTTTACGGACATTGTGGTTTACCTTGGCAAAGGAGAAACCGAAGTGCAAGAAACCGGGTCGCGTTTGTGATTTCCGGATAATGCCTGTGGCGGAGCCATGTGGTGGGTTCCGTAAAGCGGTTTTCGCGGTATGGAAGCCGCTGGTGCAGCGCGCAACGCGGGACCGCGCGGGGGATTGGCAAGAAATCATCACGGCGTGTCGGGGTGCCTTTCTGCTAGAATCGCCGCCATGAAACTCATCCTTGCGCCCATGGAGGGCCTGGCGGACTTCTGGGTTCGCCAGGCCCTCACCGATGTGGGTCATTACGATTGGTGTGTCAGCGAATTTGTCCGCGTCAGCGGGCTGCTACTGCCACCCAAGGTGTTCTATCGCTGGTGCCCGGAGCTCAAGAATGGCTCGCGCACCCGGGCGGGAACCCCTGTGCATTTGCAATTGCTGGGCTCTGACCCTGCTTGTGTGGCAGATAATGCGGCCCGGGCGGTGGAGCTGGGGGCGCCGGCCATCGATCTGAATTTCGGTTGCCCGGCGAAAACGGTGAACCGCCATCGCGGTGGGGCAGTGTTGTTGGACGACCCGGAGCTGGTGCACGCAGTGACCGCCGCCGTGCGTCGCGCAGTACCTCCCTCCATTACCGTCTCTGTGAAGATGCGGCTGGGTAATGAAGAAGATGCGCTGGCGTTGGACAATGCGCGAGGGGTGGAAGCCGCGGGCGCGGCCTGGTTGACGGTGCACGGCCGGACCAAGCGTCAGGGTTACCGCCCGCCGGCCTACTGGGATCGCATTGGGCACATCCGCCAGGTGGTATCGATACCGGTTATCGCCAATGGGGAAATCTGGACGCCGGAGGATGCCCGGCGCTGCCAGCAGGAAAGCGGTTGTGTCGATTTGATGATAGGCCGTGGAGCGGTGGCAGACCCGTGGCTGGTCAGTGCCTTGCGGGATGGTCGCGCCACGCGTTGGGAGGATATCCCGCCGGTGCTGAGCCGGTTCCTGGCCGATGTGATCGGCACCGGGACCGATGCCCAGGTGGCGGGACGGGTCAAGCAGTGGCTGAGCTACCTGCGTCGGCAGT
>NZ_LWEJ01000248.1:0-40438 GCF_001635525.1 Alcanivorax sp. HI0007 | reverse complement strand
AAGCCGCCCCGGAGTTGCCCCCCAGCTGTTTACCGCGTTTTTTGAGTAGCAGCCACATGCCCACGGTGTCATCGGCGGGCCAATCCGCCAGCCAGTTGCCGACGCTGCCGTACTCCTCCGCCAGGTCCAGCACCAGCTGGGCATTGTGACGGATGGCTTTCATTTTTCCCCAATGACGGATCAGACGCGTGTCCTGCATGCGCTCATCCAGCATGGCGTCGGGCATGAGCACCAGTTTTTCCGGATCAAAGCCGAAAAAGGCCTCCTCGAACGCCGGCCATTTATTGTCCACCAAAGAGTGCTTGAGGCCGGCCCGGAAAATGCGGCGGGTCAGCGCCGACAGGTAGAAGGCATCATCACGGCTGCGCAGCAGGCCCGCATCTGCCACAGTCGGCAACTGTCCTTTTACGGCTTTCAGGGAGCCCTTGCGGGTTACCGCCAGGGCCAGCAAATCCTTGAATGGGGTCACGGCCTGCTCCAGTTCCATATCGTTTGTAGTGACTCGATATACAGTAATTTGGGGACATTGTAGAATCAGCCTCTTGGCTCTATCCAATTCAACGGGACCGGCATGACCATCGACCAATACCACGTCAACAAATCCGACAAATTACGCGGCGTATGTTACGACATCCGCGGCCCGGTGCTGCGTGAAGCCCATCGCCTGGAAGACGAAGGTCACCGGGTGATCAAACTGAACATCGGCAACCCGGCCCCATTTGGCTTCGAGGCTCCGGAAGAGCTGCTTCAGGACGTGATCAGCAATCTGCCGGAATCCACCGGTTACTGTCACTCCAAAGGGTTGTTCCCGGCCCGCAAGGCGGTGATGCAGTACACCCAGACCAAAGGCATCGAAGGCGTCACCGTGGATGATGTGATCATCGGCAACGGTGTTTCCGAATTGATCGTCATGTCCATGCAGGCGCTGCTCAACAGCGGTGATGAAGTGTTGTTGCCGGCACCGGACTACCCACTCTGGACCGCGGCCGTGCGCATGTCCGGTGGCACCCCGGTTCACTATCTATGTGATGAGCAGCAAGACTGGCAACCGTCACTGGAAGATATCCGTGCCAAGGTGAACAAGAACACCAAGGCCCTGGTGATCATCAACCCGAATAATCCCACCGGCGCCAACTACGAACCGGCCATGCTGCAAGAGCTGTTGCAGATTGCCCGGGAAAACAACCTGATCGTGTTTGCCGACGAGATTTACGACAAAATTCTCTACGACGGCGAAGAGCACACCTCGATCGCCTCCATGGCCGACGATCTTCTCTTTATCACCTTCAACGGCCTGTCCAAGAATTATCGCGCCGCCGGTTTCCGCGCCGGCTGGATGGTGATCTCAGGCGCCAAACACCGGGCAGAGAGCTATATCGAAGGCCTGGATATGCTCGCCAGCATGCGCCTGTGTGCCAACGTGCCCAGCCAGCATGCCATCCAGACAGCCCTGGGCGGCTATCAAAGCATTGGCGATCTGGTGCTCCCCACCGGGCGACTGGGACGCCAGCGGGATCTGGCCTGGGAAATGCTCGACTCGATTCCCGGTGTCAGTTGCGTAAAACCCAAATCCGCCCTGTACCTGTTCCCGAAGCTGGATCCGAAGGTCTTCCCGTTTGAAGACGATGAAGCCTTTGCGCTGGACCTGCTGCGCGAAGAGAAGGTACTGATTGTCCAGGGCACCGCCTTCAACTGGCCGGAGCCGGATCACTTCCGCGTGGTGTTCCTGCCCCGGGTGGACGACCTGGAAGATTCCATCGGCCGGATTGCACGTTATCTTGATCGGGTACGAAAAAAATAAAAAAACGCCTGTAGGAGCGTCGCTCGCGGCGCGATAACCCAGTAACGAGGTGCGAGTTTCGAGAAGCGAAAATCAAGCTCCCATTTGTTCAGGTTTGGACTTTCGAAACCCGCTGCTCGCAACGCGAAACTCTCGTTATCACACCGCCAGCGATACTCCTGCAGTTGCCTGGAAGCATTGAACATGTCACACCTGCACATCGACGACTTCAGCCATGATGTTGCCCGCATTCTAATGCAGGCGTATATGAACTTCCCGCGCCCCGGGGCGTTGTATGTGGAAGATATTATCGGGCCGACGGAAGTGGACGATGTGGGGCTGCACAGCAGCCGACACATGGCTTGCCTGGGCGCCATGATGTGGCTGGCTGAAGAAGGTTGGCTTCGCTATGAGGCGACCATCTTTCAGGAAGGGATTGAGCAGGCGATACTGACCAACAAGGCTTTCGTAGTGTTGACCGCCATCAGCCAGTTGCGTTTCGAGCAACCCGATCCATCTTTGCCCGCCACCGTAAAGCACGAAAAGGCGACACTGGCCGAACAGTTCCTGCAAGCCATTCGTGCCCGGGATTCGGTGCGAACCACAGCGGTGGTCCGCTATCTGCTGTCACGGCAGCCGGAACCGGTTCAAGCCGAAGAGTTCGCCGATCTGCTGAAGCCGGAAGACAACCCGCCCTTCGCCACCGAAGACGGCTTTTAATCCCCGTCCGTTGCCTATGCGTAGGGTGCACTGAGCCTAAGGCGAACTGCACCATCAAACGCCGGATCGGTGCAGTTCGCCTTAGGCTCAGTGCACCCTACGGTAACTGTTGCAAATGCAGGAGCCAGCGATCCGTCTCAACTATCGAGCTCTGCCGGTCGACGGTAGTGATAATGCACCGTCTTCAGCGCAGGTTCCCCGACTTCGTCAAATCCCGGAGCCCCCGGTAAACGCCCTACCCGCTCTGCTCCCGGCAGATTCTGCTCCACACAGGCTTCCAGCCAGCCATAATCCAGCCACGGCGCATTCACACAGGCGAGAATTTCCGCTTCGGGAGCGAGCAGTTTGTGCAGCTTCTTCAACACCCTGGCATAGTCTTTTTCGACCATGAAACTGCCTTTTTGGGCGCTGGGTGGATCGATCACGATAATGTCGTAACGGCCCAGGCTGTGGAGTTTTTTCCAGCTACGGAAAATGTTGTGTGGCAGGTAATGCACCCTGGCATTCTCGAACCCGTTAAGTCCGTGGTTCTGCTGCCCCAGCCTGAGCGCCGGATCGGAAAGATCAATATTCACCACCGATTCCGCACCACCGGCCAGGGCCGCCACGGAAAAACTGCAGGTAAAGCTGAACAGGTTGAGGACTTTCTTGCCCTCGGCGCGCTCACGAATCCAGCGCCGCCCTTGCGCCATATCGGCAAAGAAACCCAGATTCTGTCCGCGCTGGAAATCCAGCTTGTAGACCAGTCCATCCTCTTTCGCCAGGGGCGACTCCGGCAGCTCACCACATACCAGCACATTGTCGGCTTTGCCGTCATAGCGATGCTGAATCACCAGGGTGTCACAACCCAGGTCGTTCAGCCTTGCGGTCAGGCAGTTTTCCAGCTCCTGCAAGGTGGTCTCGTCCTGGGACCGGAATACCGTGGCGACCAGTACCGGCGCAAAGCAATCGACGGTTAGCCACTCCAGGGCGGGTACGGTTTTCCCCCGGCCGTGAAAAAGACGATGGCGAGGCTGCGAGGGGGGAACCAGATACGGGGCAAGCAGGTCTGACAATTGGGAGGAATGCATAGGACCGGGAGAGCATGTGGCGGGTACGTTTGCCGCGCAGTATACCTTGCCTTCACGGCCTTCGCCCCCATAATCAAGTGTTCCGATAAGACGTGGAGACAACCGACGATGATGCGCATAGCGCTTTATCTGCTGACTAACCTGGCGGTGATTGTGGTCGCCAGCATTACTCTGAGCCTGCTCGGGGTGAATTCCTATTTTGCCGCCAGCGGTTCCGGGCTGGACCTGACCAGCCTGCTGATTTTCAGTGCCGTATTCGGTTTTGCCGGCTCGCTGATTTCCCTGTTGATCTCCAAGCCCATGGCCAAATGGTCTGCGCGGGTGAAGATCATCGAGCAACCCGGCAATGACGCGGAGCGCTGGCTGCTGCAGACCGTCAAAGAGCTGTCTGACAAGGCTGGCATCAAAATGCCGGAAGTGGGGATTTTCCCGGCGCAGCAATCCAATGCCTTTGCCACCGGGTGGAACAAGAATGACGCCCTGGTAGCGGTTTCCCAGGGTCTGCTGTCCCGCTTCCGTCCGGAAGAAGTGCGCGCGGTATTGGCCCATGAAATCGGCCATGTGGCCAATGGCGACATGGTTACCCTGAGCCTGGTACAAGGCGTGGTGAACACCTTCGTTATCTTTGCCGCCCGCGTGGTGGGCTATGTGGTGGACAGTTTCATGCGCCGTGACGGCGGTGGCGGCCTAGGCTTCGGTTACTTCATTGTGGTGATCGTGGCGGAGATCATCTTCGGTATCGCTGCCAGCGCCATTGTCATGTGGTTCTCGCGCTTCCGGGAATACCGGGCCGATGTGGCCGGCGCCCAGCTGGCAGACCGCCGCGACATGATCTCGGCCCTGCAACGGCTGAAGGCGGAATCCCAGATGCCCAACCAGATGCCCGACACCCTGGTTGCCTTCGGTATCAACTCCGGCCTCGCCAAGGGCCTGAAAGCGTTGTTTGCTTCTCACCCGCCGCTGGATGATCGGATTGCCGCCCTGCAGGAAAAGCGGCACGGCTGAGGATAGTGAACAGTTAACAGTGCGCGATCAGCGCACTTAGCTCCTGAGACGCAAGAGGCCGCGCCCAAACCATTGGCGCGGCCTCTTGCATTCCAAAGCATGACAACCTCTTCCGCGACGCTGTCCTCTGTTAACTATTCACTGTTAACTGCCTCTGTACTCACCCGATACAACACCTGATCTTCATAGCCGGTCGTCACCGGCCACAGCCCACACAACTCCCGGTCGAGCTCTGCATCGCCGGTATCCACCACCAGTGGTCGCCCTGCCAGCGTCTTCAGTTTGGTGCGGGTTGCCAGTATCTGGATATTGTCCTTGCCCAGGCGCCGAATGAGCGCCGGACTGAATTGCTGGTTGCCACGGCCGAACAGATGCCCCTGGCCGCCGATCACGGTAATAACCGCCCGGGCCGGGGCATCGCCGATTTCCTCCAGCAGGGCCCTGGCGCCCAGATCCCGACCGACCACTTCGTGGTTATAGACCAGATCCACCCCCAGCAGGGTGTTTTCCAGACCCAGTTGCTCCATGACCAGCGCCACGGTGGAACCGGAGCCCATCAGGTAATAGGTGTCGTCTTCCAGGTTATCCGCCATCCAGGCCGCCACTTCCGTCACCACCAGGTCTTCCACTTCGCGGCCACCGCACTTGACCTGCTGCAGGTAACGGGCCTCGGCAGGAACCCGTAGCTCGCCATAATGACGGGCACGGACAACTCCCTCACGGAAAGCGTCCTCATCGATATCCCGTACTTCTGCCAGTTGCAAACCCACCAGTTCGCCGCTGGCCAGTTCTGTCAGCAGGCTGCCTGCCGCTTCCGGATTGATGGCGTAAACCGCAGAGTGCATCTTGCAGCCGGCAGGTACCCCCAACACCGGCGTTCCCTGTCCCACCGCATCCACCAGATCCCGGGCAGTACCATCCCCGCCGGCGAACAGGATCAGCTCCGCCCCGGCGTTTTTCAGCGCTTCTGCAGCCCTGTGGGTGTCCTGGGGACCGCTGGGCATGGCGGACTCACCGATGACCTGACAGGGCAACCCGGCTTCGCGGCAGCTTGCCTCGCCCATCTCGCCGGCCCAGGTGAGCACCCTCAGGTTTCGAGCTGCGGACAGGGCCTTGAGTGCACGGCTCATTCTGGCGGGCGCCTGCGGCTCGGCACCCCGTCGCAGGGCTTCTTCGCGGGTTGCCTCACCATCACTGCCCTTGAGGGCGACGCTGCCACCCAGGCCCGCGTAGGGGTTGACCAGAACACCGAGGCAGAGACTTTGGTCGACTTTCATAAAGCGGTCATATCCAGATACAAAAATGGCATTGCTGTCCACGGGGACCAGCGCCTAAATAAACAACTTAATCATGCATATTTACAGGGATGCAGCCATGAATCTCGACAGCCAGCAACCCGGCAATCCTTTCCACGGTGGTGCCATCATTGATGAGCAGGGCCGGGAAATTCCCATTACCGAAGCGATGATCCAGCAGGCGTTCCAGCGCCTGGAAAAGAGCTGGCAGCCCCCTGCCCGTTCACTCAATCCCGGGCAAAAAGCCGGCGCATGATCCGTTGCCAGGGCGCGGCGATTTCACCCTGGTGGCACCAGTCATGAAGCTCGTGGCGCACCGGGTATTCCTTGCGCAGCCGGTCAAAGGCCGTAGCCGGCTCCGCGGCACCAAGGCTGTTTCCCAGCGCCTGGTGGTCCACTGCTAACCGGTATGCCACCTGCAACACCCTTAGCAAATCCTCTTCGTTTGCCACCGCCTGGCGGATAATGCCATTCCTTGCTGCCTGGGGAGCGGGGGCTGCCGTCACTCCCAGCCAGTCACAGAACGCCAGATAAAGCATCTGGGTCCCCTTGAGCTTGCCCTCGGCGCTGTATCCGGCAATATGCGGAGAGCCGAGAAGAACCTGCTCAAACAGCGAAGGCGGCACCCGGGGTTCACTTTCCCAGACATCCAGAATCGTGGCCGGGCCCTGGCCCGCCTGCAGGTTTGCCAGCAGGGCCTGATTATCAATCACGGGCCCCCGACAGGTGTTGATCAACATCTGTGATGCTGATAACCGCGCCAGCCGATCCGCATCCAGCAAATGCCGGGTAGCATGCTCACCCCGGTCTGTCAGCGGCACATGCAAGGTAATCAGGTCCGCATCGAGTATGGCATCCAGGGATTCGAGACGATAAGGGCCGCTGTAGCCCTGTTCTGCCAGCGGCGGGTCGCAGGCACGCACCTGCATCCCCAGATCAGCCAGCCAGTCCGCCACCCGGTGCCCAACATTTCCCAACCCCACCACTGCCACCGAAGCGCCACGGGATGACCGGTTGCGTGCCTGACAGAGCAACAGCACCGCCTGCAGCACATACTCGGCCACTGCCCGGGCGTTACAGCCCGGCGCATGCGCAAAACGAATGCCCTGCTGTTGCAGATAGGTCAGGTCCACATGGTCGGTGCCAATGGTTGCCGAGCCCACAAAGCGGACCCGGGACCCTGCCAGTAACGCCGCATCCACCCGGGTCACCGAGCGGACCAACAAGACGTCCGCTTCCCCCAGTTGCTGCCGGGTCAGGTTGCGCCCCTCCACCCGTGTCACGGTCCCCATGGCAGCAAAGGGCTCCAGCCCGGGCATATTGGCATCGGCAACGATATGCATCGGTTTTCTCGTCAGCGGGCAGCCAGCAGACGACGGGCGGTATCATCCACTGCCCGGGCATACTGGCCACCAAAAAGGTTGTAGTGATTTAGCCAATGGTACAGGTCATAGACTGGCCAGGCCCGGTATTGCAACACCGTGGCAGACTCCGACTGATAGCCCTCAAAGAACGCTGCAGGCACTCCGCCAAACAGATTGAGCATGGCCAGGTCCACCTGTGGGTCGCCATGATAACAGGCCGGATCGTAGAACACCGGCTCGCCGTTAACCTGACCCAGGTTGCCCTGCCAGAGATCACCATGGAGCCGGGCACAGGGTGGCCGGGAAGGTAGCCAGCGGTGCAGCTGGTCAATGACCTGCCCGGTCCGTTCAACCGCCGTGGTCGGCAACCCCCGTTGCCGCGCCCGTTGCCACTGGGGAAGCAGTCTTTCGTTGGCAAAAAAGGCCACCCAGTCGCTGTGGCTCGTATTGCTCTGTGCGCTGCCGCCAATAAAGTTGTCCGGGTGATTGCCATAGAGGACCGGGCACTCGGTGCGGTGCAGACAGGCCAGTGCTGATCCGGCGGCCATCCACTGGCTGCTACCCGTGAGAGGGGCAATGTCCAGGTATTCAAGAATCAGCACCCCGCCCTCCGGGGCCGAATGGCAATGCACCACCCGGGGAACTCTCAGGGTGGGTGCCAGCGTCTCCAGGCCGAGGGCTTCCGCCTCCAGCAACAAGGGATTGCGATGCTGTTTGACGAAATAACGGCTCTCTCCGTCCTCGAGCATTGCGCTACGGGCGGTGTCGCCCCCCGCCATCGGCGTCAGGGTCCAGTTGCCCTCCAGGCCAGCTTCATTGAGCCCCTGTTGCAGCAATACAGGTAATTTCATAAAAATAAACGCAACTCTTTGACTATAGAAGCCACCAAAATCGGCTCTCGCGGCCAATAATGACTGACTGTTCCCCTTGATTTAAGCCATTCTTCTGATTACAACTAGGCATTACGCCAGCCGGGTTACCGGCCAATAACAACAACATAAAGCGATCGCCACCCCATGAAAGCAATCTTGCCCCTGTGCGGCGCCTTCCTTGTCGGCCTGTGTTCGTTCGCCAGCGCCGCTGATGACGACGGTCTGTCCGAACAGATCCGCCAGTTGAAAAGCGAAGCGCTGGACCTGAACCGTGACCTGACCCTTCTGGAACAGGAGCTGCTCTACGCCAGCCCACAGACCAGTATCTTCGTGTCCGTGGATGTGGGCACGCCCATTCGCCTGGTTGATATCAATCTGACCATTGATGGCGAGCATGTGGGCTACCATTTCTACAGCGACCAGGAATTCGAAGCCCTCACCAAAGGGGGCATCCAGCGCCTTTACACCGGCAACCTGGCCAGTGGTCGTCACGTGATGGAAGCCACCATTACCGGCTACGACCCCCTCGGCAAGGACTACCAGAAGACCACCAGCTATACCTTTACCAAGGGACCTGGCAAAAAAATGGTGGAAATGCAGGTGGTGGATGACCTGAACAAGCAGCAACACAAGTTTGAATTCCGTGAGTGGAACCAGCAATGATACAGCGGCGGCGAAAACGGTGGCTGGTCGCGGCGTGCTTCGCCACTCTGTTATCCCCTGCCCAGGCGGCCAAGGTCGAGTTTTTCGATGATATCAACGAAGGCCCCGTTCCGCTTGGTATGGAAGAACATCGTTATCTGGCCTTTGGCGAGGTCATGTTCGACTACTATCGACACGCCAATTTCAATGCGATCAACAAGCTTCTGGTCAATCAGGAGCTGTCGCTGTTCAACGAGGATACCGATTACGCGGAACTGCTGCTTGGGGACCTGTATGTCACTTACGGCCTGCCTGGCAAGGCCGAGGTGATCTTCAACCGGCTACTGGAAAAGGACATTCTTAGCCGGACCCGGGCGCAAACCTGGCTTCATAAAGCCGCATTACACTACCGCGAGGGCAATCTGGCAGAAGCCGCTATGATCCTCGACGGTGATAACGTGGAAGGCCTGGACCCGGCTGACGACGCCCGGCGGCGCCTGATGCTGGCGAATATCCTGATGGCCGAGGAAGACTTCACCGGCGCCCTGGATTACCTGCACTCGGTCCCCCTCAGCACGGACGAAGGCCGCTATGCCACTTATAACATGGGTGTGGCATTGATCCGTGGCGGCCATCGCGATCAGGGAGTGGCCTTGCTGAAATCCCTGCTGGAGGCCGGAGGCAGTTCCGATCAGGCGCTCGCCCTGCGTGACCGGGCAGCTCTGGCTGCTGGCCTGACGGCATTACGCGAAGGCAACCTGCAAAGCGCCCGCGCCGACCTGCGTCAGGTACGCAGCGATGGCCCCTTTTCCGAAGATGCCCTGCTGGCTCTGGGCCTGGCAAACTACCGGGCCGGCGAGGTGAAGCGTGCCCTGCCCCTGTGGCTGGAAGCCGTTCGGCGCAACAGCAGCCACCCGTCCGTCCAGGAAGCACTGATGCTTGCCCCGCGCGCCTATGAAGAGCTGGGCGGGCTGCCCCAGGCGCTGGCTGGTTACCAATATGCCGCCGCCGAATATCGCCAGGCCCTGAAGGATGTCCAGCGGGCCATCGATAATATCGCCAAGCCGGGCTGGTCAGAGGCCTTGTTACCGGAGGATCGCAACCAGTCCGGTCTGCTCCCGGCCAACAGCGGCGATCTTGCCCAGGGCAGTGAGCTTTCCTATCTGTACAAGCTTTTTTCCAGCAACGACTTCGCCCAGCGATTCGAGCACTACCGGCAGATCCACCAGATCAAGACCATGGTAGAAAATTGGCAGCAGGCCTTGCCTGCGCTCCAGGAAACCCACCAAATCCAGCAACAACGCCTGAGTCGCAATCTGCCCCATGTACGCGGGGAAATGACCCGTCACATGAGCCGCCAGGAACAGCTGGCCATGGCCAGCGACCGGGTCTCCGCCGCCATTCCCAACTTCGTTGATATGAGCAACCCCGCGGACGTGGCCACCCCGGAACAGGCTGTCATGTGGAAAAAAGTGGATGCCCTGGCTCGCCAGTTCGGCACGCTGCCCGGCTCCACCCACGCCAATGCACTGAGGCTGCGCAAGGTTCGCGGCCTGTTGTTGTGGGATATTGCCCACCAGTCGATAGAACAACGGGAAAAACAGGAGCAAGCTGCTACCCAATTACGGGAAGAAAGCAGCGTGCTTGGCGAACGAATCGCTGCTGTGCAACAGCAAATACGTGATGCCACCCTGCGCACACGGGACGACCTGGGCCAGCGACTGGCCGGGCAAACCCAGCGAATTGAAACAATAAAACGTCTTACCGAAGACACACTTGAGGCTCTGGAAAAGAGCATGAAAGCCGACGCCCTTGCGCTTCTGCTCGCCAACCAGCAAAGACTGGCCGACCAGTTGGCCGAGGCCCATCTGGCCGTTGCTCGCCTGCAAGACTCTTCGGTATCCGACGGCAGTACACAGAGGAAAGGATCGTGACCCGATTTCGCCTGCATGGCCTGGCCGCCGCAATGATTGCCCTGGGCGGCTGCGCGTCTGCCCCACAAAACGGCACCCTGGAACAACAGGCTCGCTTCGGCGGGACAACCCTGGCGGATCTGGAAAGTACCGACATCATCATTGAAGAGCAGCAACTGGAAAGCGCCAGCACCCAGGATGCCTTGAACAGCTATCGCCAGGCTGCCGAACTGTTTGATGATCCGGAACGCCGGGCCAAAACCCTGCGTCGCATGGCGGACCTGGCACTGACATCGGCTACCGAACAGGAAATGGGTAGCGAGGATGACAGTGATCTGGAACAGAAAGTGGACAAGGTGGTTTACGACAACACCATGGAACAGGTGAATACCACCCCGGATAACGAGCGTAAGATGGCGCTGCTGGATCTGGCCGGCACCATGGCTCCCTCACTGGCGGACCATGATGTGGACTACGACACCGCCATTTCCCTGTATCAGGAGCTGCTCAATAGTACCGACGATCCCGGCCAACGGGCCGAAGCCTATTACCTGCTGTCCAAGGCCTATGCCATGGATGGCAACCTGGAGCAGGCCCAGGCCAGTCTGGACGCTCTGGTCAGCCAATACCCGAACAGTGAATGGGCCCTGGAATCCCAGTTCCGCCGCGGTGAAATGCTGTTTTCCGATGGCGACTATGAGTACGCCGAACAGGCCTACGCGGACGTGATAAAGCGTGGCACCGACAATGAATTCTATAACCAGGCACTCTACAAACGAGGCTGGAGCCATTACAAACTGGGTGACTATGAATTGGCCCAGGGCAGCTTCTTCACCCTGCTGGACAATCTGAACGGCAGCAGCGAACTGGCTGACGACACCAGCATGGAAAACAAGCTGTTCACTGATACCCAGCGCGTGGTCAGCCTGGCCTTCAGTAATCTGGATGGTCCGGATTCGGTGAGAAACTGGTTTGCCCGCAACGGCAACCGGGACTATGAACCGGCGATTTACCGCTCTCTTGGCCAGGTCTATCTTGGCCAGGAGCGTTTCCGGGATGCGGCAGAAGCCTTTGATATGTTCGTCCAGGTGTATCCGGATTCGACCCTGGCGCCGGAGTTCTCCAGTCTGCAGATCGAGGCCTATCAGAAAGGCGGCTTCCCTACCCTGGTGCTTCCGGCAAAAGAGAAGTTTATCCAGCACTATGGCATCAACAGCGATTACTGGGGACGCCACCCGGACATTCGCGAACAGTATGTATCGCTGCTCAAGGGACATATTCTTGACCTGGCCGAATACCACCATGTGCTCGCCCAGCAATCCGGCAAGCCCGCGGATTACCGCGAGCCAGCCCGCTGGTACCAGGAATACCTGAATACCCCGCCAGCCAGCGAAGACCAGGGCAAGGTCAATCACCGCTATGCGGAAGTGCTCTACGCCGCAGAGGACTACGCCACCGCGATCAGCGAGTTTGAACGCACCGCCTATCAATACCCGGATTACGAGAAAGGGGGAGACGCCGCCTTCAATGCCCTGGTTGCCTACCAAAAAATTCTCGACGGCAATCCGGACGCCGAACAGGAAAACGCCTGGCGGAAAAAGAAAATTGCCAGTGCTCAGCAATACGGCCAACGCTTCCCCGCGCACCCGGAAGTCCCCAATGTGCTGCATGACACCGCCGAGGATCAGCTGGCACTGGGTGACGTGGAAGGTGCGGTCAAGACCGCCGGTATTCTGGTCAACCGCCAGCCGCCGCCTTCTGCCGAGCTAATGCGCTACGGGTGGGCCACCATTGCCAATGGCGAATTCGACCTGGGTCGCTTCAAGGTGGCGGAAATGGCCTATGGCAAACTGCTTGATATGCAGATGTCTCACGAGCAGCGCAGCCTGTACCGGGAAAAACTCGCCGTCAGCATTTACCGCCAGGCCGAGCAGCAGCAGGAACAAGGCAATCTGGATATCGCTGCTGCCACCTTCCTGCGGGTGGGCCAGACAGTACCGGAAGCGGCGGTGCGCAAGAACGCAGAATTCGATGCCGCCACCCTGTTCATTAACCAAGGGCGCAGCACCGCTGCAATCCCGGTTCTGGAAGCCTTCCGCGAACGCTATCCCGACGATCCATTGACCGACACCATTCCGGACAAGCTCGCCATTGCCTACGAGAAAGAAGGCAACTACACAGCGGCCGCCGGCGAATTGCAGTTGATCGCCGCCAATTACAAGAGTGATGATCCGGAACTGTCCCGCCAGGCATTGTGGAAAGCGGCAGAAATGCAGGACCGGGCCGAACAACCCCAGGCGTCCATCGCCCTCTATCAGCAATACCTGCAGGAATGGCCACAGCCCTATGATTTCCGCTCTGAGGCCCAGTTCCGGCTGGTGGAGCTGAACCGGAAAACCGGCAACAGCGAACGGGAAACTTATTGGCTGCAACAACTGGTCACCAGTTACCGGGAAGCCGGTAACGAGGCCAACGACCGGGTTGCCTGGTTGGCCGCCTACGCCAGCTTTACGCTGGCAAAGCCCAACTTCCAGGAATTCAAGCGTATCTCGCTCAGCCAACCCCTGAAGACCTCACTGGCCGCCAAGACCGATGTGATGAAAAAAGCCCTTGCGGATTATCAGGCGGTCGCCGATATCGGTGTGGCAGAATACGCCACCGCCGCCAACTACAAGATTGGTGAGATGTACCGGGTTCTGGCCCGAGATCTGATCGCATCCGAACGCCCCAAAGGCCTGGATGAACTTGAGCTGGAAGAGTACACCATGCTTCTGGAGGACAAGGCCTTCCCCTACGAGGACCAGGCCATCGATATTCTTATCGCCAATACCAACCTGGTGACTGATGACATCTATGACCAGTGGGTAAAGAAAAGTTTTGGTGCCCTGGCAGAATTGATTCCCGGCCGCTATGCGAAGTTTGAACAGGTAGAAAGCTATGTGGACATTATTTACTGATCGCGGCCGCCTTGGCGCGGCCACCGCATTGCTCGCTGCATTGGTGCTGTCAGGTTGTGCCAGCAAGGACGGCCTCGGACTGGAAGGCTCCGGCGAAGGCGGCACCAGCAAATATGAGCAACAGAAAGACGGTGGTGCTGCCGCCGACAGTGACGCCATTCATATTCCGCCAGTCCCCCATGACCCCAAGGTGGAAAAGATCGCCGAGCAGGCCATGGCGGAATATGCCCGTGCCCTGCAGGCACGAATGGCTGGCAACGACAAGCAAGCCCTGGTGATGTTTCGCTCACTGAGTGAGCGTTTTCCGCAACTGTCCGGTCCTGCGCTCAATGTGGGTCTGATCTACATGGAACAGGAGGACTACCCCAAAGCACAGCAGGCCTTCGAACAATCCCTGGCCATCAACGATGCAAACCCTTATGCCCACAATGGCCTTGGCCTGGCGTTGCGGGAACAGGGAAAGTTCGATGATGCGCGCATTCATTACGAACGGGCGCTGGTTCTGGATCCAAAATATGCCCGTGCCCATTTCAACATGGCCGTGCTCGCCGAGCTCTACTTGCAGGATCTGAATCTGGCACTGAAGCATTTCCAGGCCTACCAGAATCTACAGAAACAGCCCGATGAGAACGTCGCCAACTGGATTGTGGACTTGCAACGCCGGGCGCCGGAGTCCCCCGCCCAGCCAGTGGCAAACCAGGATGCCGGGAACAAGAATGGAGAACTGAACTGATGCGACTATTACTCGTCATGGCTGCCCTCGCCTGTGCCTGCGTCAGCCAGGCTGATGACACTGGACAGGAAGCGTCAACCAATGTGATCGGCACCCAGGAAGCCCCCACGGTATTGAATGTGGTGCCCTGGAAAGACCGTGAGGTGAAGCTTGAGAAAAAAGATCCCACCTCGTCCCTGCTCAATCGGGTACTGGAACCCCTTGATCAGGAGGTGCTGATGCGGGAAATCGAGTATCACCAGCTACTCAATCAGGAGCCGGATAACGACGATCTGTTCCTGAAATAATACATCCATCAATATCATTAGATGCACCCACGCCTTTTTTCTGATAAAAATTGGCACTTTGGGGAAGGTGCGGCAACCCGAGTCCGGGCAATGTCGCATGGGAAACAATAACTCTAACAGGTATACCGCAGGAGAAGTCCATGCCCACCACCGCCACCGCGCAGAACACCGGCGTTGTTGAGACCGCAATCACCTTTATTCAGGATGGCGGTTTCTTCATGTATCCCATTCTGGTTGTCCTGGCACTGGGCCTAGCCCTGTCCCTGGAACGTATCATTTACCTCCAGGCCACCAAGGCAAAGAACCAGAAAACCTGGAAAGATGTTTACCCGCTGATCGCCAAAGGCCAATTCCGTCAGGCCCTGGATGTGGTCAGTAACAGCAATACCGGCATGGCCAAGGTGATCGGCTATGGTCTTGAGCGAGCCAAGACTGCCAAGCGTCACGACGATATCGAACTGGCCATGGAAGAAGGCCTGATGGAAATCATCCCGCGCCTGGAAGCCCGTACTCCCTACATCGGCACCTTTGCCAACATCGCCACCCTGCTCGGCCTGCTGGGGACGATTCTGGGTCTGATCAGCGCGTTTACCGCCGTAGCCAGTGCCGACCCGGCACAGAAAGCCGATCTGTTGTCTGCCTCCATTTCCGTGGCCATGAACACCACCGCCTTCGGCCTGATTGCCGCTATCCCCATGCTTCTGGCCTTTGCCTTTATCAACGCCATGGCCGGCAAACTGGTGGACAGCATGGAAATGGCCTCGGTGAAATTCGTTAACGTCTTCCGCCAGGTTTCTGCCCAGCAAGAGCGCAAGAACGACGGCCAATAAGCCGTATTTTCTTGTTTTCGCCAATCTGGTGTAAGGATCTGGTATGCGATTTCGCAGACGACGTTCGCGCGACACCGATGTGGAACTGAACATCACTGCCTTTCTGAATCTGATGGTAGTGCTGATTCCTTTTCTGCTGATCAACGCGGTCTTCGCGCAGGTCTCCATCCTGCAGTTGAATCTGCCCGCGGTGAATGACAGCAGCACTCCCTCGGAAGACGACGAAAAAGACAAACTGGTACTCGAAGTACTGATTTACGGTAACCGCTATGAAGTGGTGGACCGCAACACCAGTGCCGTACTGAAAATTGTCGATAACCAGGGGGACAAACACGATAGTAAAGCCCTGCACGACTATCTTGTCACCCTGAAAGAGAAATTCCCTGAAGAGACAGCCATTACCCTGCTCTGTGAGGATGACACCCCCTATGAGGTGATGATCCACACCATGGACGCAGTGCGTCTTTACAACACGCAGATCAATGGCCAGACCATCAAGAAAGAGCTGTTCCCGAGTATCAGCATTGGCTCGGCACCCCAGGATCAGACTGCGGCAGCGGGAGGTGAGGCATGAAAAAGTCTGCCCGCGCACGCCGTATGGCACGACACCATGGTCGCCACAAGATGGTTGCCACCCTGAACCTGACCGCATTGATGGATATCTTCACCATCCTGCTGATCTTTCTGTTGGTCAATAACAACAATGCCGCCAAATTGCCGGATGATCAGGATATCCAGTTACCGGAATCCACCGCTCAGGAACTGCCTAACGATGTGCTCATTATTCAGGTGAGCCCCTCCTCGGTGGTGATTGATGGGCGCAAGATTGCCGATACCCAGGCGGTAAGAGCACAGGAAGAGCGCACCGTTGAGGCTCTGGTAGAAGAGCTGAAATTCCGGGCTTCCCGGGCACTTGCCCTGGATTCGGAAGAAGAGCGGGAAGTCATGATTCAGGCTGACCGGGATGTGCCCTATGCAGTGATCAAGAAACTGATGCGCAGCTGCATGGAAACGCCCTATACCAAGGTCGCCTTTGCTGTCCTGAAAGTGGCAGAGGAGGAGTCTGAATGACGCAGAAAAACAATAACACGCTGCGCATACTCATCGATGGCTCACTGCCCTGGGACAAACAAGAGGGGGAAGACCGGCGACTGTACGGCATCATTGTCATTTTGCTGATTCTGTCGCTGCTGCTGATGATCGTGGTGGAATCAGTGACCATTGAAAAACCGGATCCGCGAGAACAGCAGGAAATCCCGGAACGACTGGCACAGCTGGTTCTTGAAAAACAAAAAGAACCGCCACCGCCAGAACCCGAACCGGAGCCCGAACCTGAGGAAGAAGAGCCTGAAGAAAAGCCCGAACCGGAAGAGCCAAAGCCGGAACCCAAGCCTGAGCCAGAACCGGAACCACGGCCTGCTGAGGTGGAACGGGAACAGGCACGGGAAAAAGCCCAGGCCAAGCTGGAAGAAGATCTGGGAGACTCACTGGCCGGGCTGGATGATATCGGTCCCCTGGTCAATGCCGGCGACAACCTGCGTACCGGTGGGGATAGCGCCGCCAAGGCCGAACGTGACCTGATCGGCAAGCGTGCCGGTGCCGGCTCCGGAGGAATTGCCACCGCCAGAGCATCCAGCGGTGGCGGCGGTGGCGGCACCCTGTCGGCCGGCACGGTTGGCGGCGGCAAGGTGGATAGCAAGATCGCCGAATCCGGTCAGGCAGCCAGCACCACCCGCAAGGGCAGTGACGGCAAGAGCCGCCGCACCCAGGAGCAGCTACGTCGCGTATTCGACCGTTACGCTGGCAAGTTCAACAGTCAGTACCAGCGGGCGCTGCGCAGCAACCCTGCCCTGCAGGGGACTGTCGTGCTCTACCTGGTGATTGCCCCCAGCGGCGAGGTACAGGATGTGAAAGTGAAATCCAGCCAGCTGGGCGACAGCCAACTGGAAAGACGCATCATGCTAATTGCCAAAGGCATGAACTTCGGTGCCATGAATGTGGAAACCTGGAAGGGAGACTACAAGTTGAACTTCTTCCCGAACTGATCCGGACGATCAGCCACAAAAAAGCCCGGCTCAAAAGGCCGGGCTTTTTTTGTGATGGGGCAACCTCGTCCTGCCTGTCAGGCAAGCGCCTCCAGCGCTGCGCGCAACGACGACGGGATCGGTACCGGCCGTCCGCTTTCCCGGTTCACAAAAACGTGAACCACAAAGCCGGTGGCCTTCGCCGGCCCTTCAGCCCCGAACAGGGCCAGACCGTAGCGCACCGAACTGCTGCCCAGTTTTTCCACCTTCATGCCCACCACCAATGAATCCGGATAGGCAGCGGCTTCCAGATATTCACAACCCGAGCTCACCACAAAAGCAATCTGCTGCCCATCGTGAATATCCAGGCCGCCCTCGTCGATCAGGTAACGGTTGATGGTGGAATCGAAATAGCTGTAATAGACCACATTATTGATGTGACCGTAGATATCGTTATCGCTCCAGCGACTGTCAACGGGACACAGATAACCATACTCCCCGCGCTCAGGCCGGCTCCCTTTCTCTGCCATCAGTACACCGCCTTGTAGATTGCCAACGCATCCGCTTCGGAAACGTCCCGGGGATTGTTGACCAGCAAGCGCTGTTGAAGCATGGCATCCGATGCCAGGGTTTCCAGGCTCTCTTCCGTGACGCCAGCATCGCGCAAACGCACCGGCAAGCCAACCGCATCGATCAACGCCTCCAGGGCTGCTATGAGCGCCTGGGCACCGTCATTGGCATCCGTGAAGGGCCGGTCGCTGAGAATCGGCGCCAACTCCGCATACAGCGGGGCCGCCACGGTGGCGTTGAATTTCAGCACCTCCGGCAACACCAGGGAATTACTCAGTCCGTGGGGAATATGGAAATGGCCGCCGAGGGGATAAGCCAGCGCATGGACCGCGGCCACCGGTGCATTGGCAAACGCCTGCCCGGCCATCATCGCTCCCAGCAAACAGGCTTCCCGGGCCGCCAGGTTGTCGCCCTCTTTCACCGCGGTCACCAGGTTGCCCCCCAGCAGGCGTAGTGCTTCACGGGCCAGCATATCCGAATAGGGGTTTTTCTTGTGGGCACTGGTGTAGGCCTCAATGGCATGAACCATGGCATCCACACCGGTGGCCGCCGTTACATGGGCCGGCAAGCCAAGGGTCAGCGTTGCATCAAGCACCGCCAGATCCGGCAGCAACGATGGCGCCACCACACCCGCCTTGGTGGTGGCACCAGTGGTGACAATGGCCACCGGAGTCACCTCCGAACCGGTGCCCGCCGTGGTTGGCACCTGTATCAGCGGCAAGCGGGGTCCGGTTGCCATTCCCACACCATAGATATCCGACAATTGCTGGCTGGCATCCGGGTGTGCCAGCAACGCCACCAGCTTGGCCACATCCATGGAGGAACCGCCACCGAAGCCAATCACCAGATCTGCTTTCGCTTCCTTCGCCTGCCGTGCGGCATCCAGCACAATGGTATCTGCCGGATCAGCGCTAACCTGATCAAAGACGGTCAGCGGCATACCCGCTTGACGAAAGCTGTCTTCCACCGGTTCCAGCAGTGGCGTGCTGCGAATACCCGGATCCGTGACAAGCAGTACCCGACTGGCGCCGCGCTCCTGACAGAGGGCCGGCAGACGGCCGGCAGCACCCGCCTCTACCAGCACACGATGGGTGGTTGCGAATTCGAAACCCGGCATGATGACTCTCCTGAAAAAACGTGCCGACTGAGGCATCAATGCTAGCACAGGCGGGGATGGCGGATGACGCCGTGGGAGCGGCATTTTGCGTCGCGCCAGCCTGTCGACGCACGCCAAAAATCCGCTTCACCCGAGACAATGGCGTTAACAGAATCAAACCGGAATCGGACAGGAAGGCAGGCCCGGGACACGGTTGTCCCGAGCCGTTAGCGGTCAACCGATAAAGTAATTGTGTGCGTTTTCGTTGATCTGGTCACTGACGTACTGGGCCAGGGCCTGCACGGTCCACTGAATCGGTGCGGTCATGGGTGCCGGAATCAGGCTGGCATCCGCCACGAACAACCCCGCAGTGCCATAGACCTGGCCAGTGGGAGCCACCACCGCCTCATAGGGGTCAGATCCCATGCGACAGGTTCCGTGGGGGCTGAAGCTGTTGGCCCGGAAGGTGTACATGCCCTTCAGACCGTAATCCACCTTTTCCAGGGTTTCATCCAAGGCGAACACGGAATCCACCTCCAGATTCTGGAACGTCGGCATGTAAACCTTTTCCGCACCACCGGAAAAGAAAATACGTGCTGCCAGGGCGGCGGAAGCCTTCATGTTATTGAATTCTTCCCGGTTGGGATTCCAGTGGATGGTCTTGTCACCGCTGTAGGCATCCCCGGACCATTCCACATATCCCCTGCCCTGGTCGGTGCTGAAGGCATTTACACCGGCGTAGTACTTGTAGTCTTTCATGAAGTCGATATGGGCCTTGCCCGCCTTCATGTCACCCTGAGCCAACAGGGATTCCGGTTCAGCCAAGCCGGAGAAAATGGTGTAACCATCGCTGCGGGTAAACTCGTCAACCTGCACGCCGACCAGTGCTCCACGGAAGCCATAGAGCGGCTCCTTGAACTTACCCAGGACCTGAGTGAAAGGCTGAATAGACAGATTTCGACCCAGCTGACCACTGCGATCCGCCAGCTGGCTACGCTGCATGATCAGTGGCGTATGGATAGCCCCGGCGGCCAGTACCACCATGTCCGCATCCACCTGCATGTCAGCCACGTGGGCGCCGCTGTCGGGATCGGTAATGCGCGCTTCCACCCCCCGGGCACGACCATCACGGGTGCGCACACGGACCACTTCCGTATCCGAGAAAATCCGCGCGCCATGGGCGGCCGCCCATGGCAGATGGGTCACCAGGGAACTCATTTTTCGGTCGGAGGGGCAGCCTGCCAGACAGTGCCCGGTAAGGGCACATTGTTTCACGTTGCGCTGGGCCGGTTTCCAGGAAAACTGCATTTTCTCGCAGCCCTGAATCACCTTGTGGGCGCAGGCGTTGATTTCGTGCGCTTCATTGATGTGGATCTGCAGCTGGTCGGCCACCCCATCCAGATAGGGGCGGAATTTTTTCGCCGCCAGGTTCTCAAGACCATAGTCACTGGCCCAGCGATCCAGTACCTCATCGCCAGGCTCTTCCATCACGCAAGCGCCGATCACCGTGGAGCCACCGACACAGGCCCCCTGGACAAAGATGATGTCCGCAGTGGTATTCACCTGGCCAACCTGATCCTGATAGATCTGGGTCATGGTATCGCCCAGGTGTTCGGTAAACTTGGAGCTGGGGTAATAGCGACCGGATTCCAGCACCAACACGTCCCGGCCGGCTTTCGCCATTTCATAGGCGACAATGGAACCGGCCGCGCCGGAACCAACCACAACCACATCGGTTTTCAGGGTAAACCGTTTGCCCAGGTTTGCGTCCAGGGCCACATCTTTTGCCTCAGTGACAGGGACACCGTCACGGGCGACACGTACAAAAGCCATAATTCCCCCTCAGGCTCGCGGCAACGGCGCATTACCGAGGCGTCGTACGCCCCACACTTCGGTTACCGGACCGTGGTATTCCAGTCCCGGCCAGGTGCGCTCATCGCGCCAATAGTTCAACGCCACCAGCGCTTTCAACGTGGTCATCAGGCCTCGCTCGAAAAAGGAGCCTTGCTGCATGGCGTTGACGTAATCCAGGGCCTTGTCGTCGGAGAGGGAGGTGAACTGACTGAACTTGAAGCTGACCATTGGCCGATTGTTGAATACCCAGATCCCGAGACCAAGCAACTCCCGGGTCTGCTGAGGCATCCGCTGTGCCATGGCATCCACGTTTTTGACGGTGGGCACAACCTCGGTGCTGGACGGCAGTCCGTATTGAGCCGTGGGCAGCATCACTTCCGTGAGGCGGCTGATAACCCGGGCTTCATCCTGATTGAGACTGTGATATTGCAGCGTTTGCGGAGCGTCTCTGCGCCCGAACATGCTGGCACAACCGGAAGTGACTGCAGCGCTGGCAAGCACGGAGCTACGCAGAAAACTGCGGCGGCTCAACGGCTCCAGGCCGGCAAGGAAGCCGGGCAGCGGCGCACGCTTGTTGTTATTCATCGAACCCTCTCCTGGGCAGGCCCGGCGTCCATTGGGCCCTTGTTGTTATTGGTGGAGCGGTAATCTTTTAGCGATCCGAATCCGTGGCCCTAGCGGGGATGCATGGCGAAGACGTTGTTGTCACAGGCCTTTTCGTGAACAAGCGGCGTATCTGGCAATACAACCGACTGAAGAAAATTTACTGTAACGGCAACGGCTTACGTCAGGCATCGCCATGAAGCTACGGACGCAGACCCCAGTCTATAACAAACCGTTACAAACGCCAAAGCCCTTGGGAGCCCTGAATACCCCCTTGGGTACTCAGCGTGGCCAGAAGGATGCCGGTGGTTCCCGTTCCCGGCGACAGCACGCAGCCCATGGGCCCTTCAGAGCAGGCCCTGGCTCTGGCGTGCTCAGCCCATGCTCCCGGGTCATCCAGACCGGGCATTCAAGGGGGGATTCAGGGGCTCCCCGATGACCGGGAACAGCCTGCCCCCCTGTCAGGCATTTCCCGGTCGGGTCGCAGGACCTGAGTCAGGCCATCTGGCGGGCAATCCGTGTCGCCAGGGCATACACGGTAATCTGCGGGTTAACGATGATGGAAGTGGGCAGCACACTCGCGTCTGCCACGTACAAGCCTGGCACATCATGGGTCTGGCCATTGGCGGCGACCACGCTTTGCGCCGGATCGGCTCCCATCCGACAGGTACCCTGCGGGTGGTAGCTGACCATGCGCAGGTGCTGAGGCAGGTTTTCCAGGCTGTCCACCTGACTATCAATCTCTGCTTCACTACGGATAACCCGCTGATCACTGGCTGGCACATAGACTTCGGTCGCCCCGGAGGCAAGGTGCAACCGGGCAGCGGCTTTCAACGCCCGCTGCATGGAAGGAAAGTCGGTATCACTGAGCTTGTAGTTGATTTTTTTGCGCTCGCCATCCCATTCAATGCTGCCCACATTATGATCGTGGATCAGGGTAACCAGTCCGGCCAGATACTTGGCATTTGCCATGTAGTCCATGAACGGTTTGCCGGTGCCGGGTTCTGCGGCCATGGTCAGCTCCACCAGCCCTGCTCCCCCATCTTCCAGCACAAAACCGCCCTTGTCCGGATACATGAACTCATCCACATAGACCCCCAGCATGGCGCCACGCCAGGGGTATACCGGCTCCGGATAACGGGCCGGCACATACAATGAGGGGTGGCAGGCGAAGTTTTTGCCCACCTGACCGGACCGGTTAGCCAGTCCGCTCTTGAGCAGGAGCAAGGGAGTCTGAACCGCCCCGGCGGCCAGGATGACACGGGGCGCAGACACCGTCAGTGTTGCCGCCACCGCCCCGTCGCGGCCAGTGATGATCGCCTCCACACCGCTGGCCTTGCCGTCACGGGTAAGGATTTTTTCCACCCGGGTATCCGCATAAATCTGCGCGCCATGGGCCGCAGCCCAGGGCAGATAGGTGACCAGCATGGATTGCTTGCGTTCGGTTTTGCAGCCGGACAGGCAATGACCGGTAAGCCCGCATTGCCGGATATTGCGCTTGAGAGGTTTCACCGACCAGCCCAGTCGGTTGGCGCCGGCGCGAATCAGGCGACCGTGCCGGGGGATTTCGTGCTCACCGTTATCATGAACCGCCAGGTTCTTTTCCACTTCATCGAAGTACGGCGCCAGTTCGTCAACGGTGAGTTCATTCAGCCCGAAATCCCGCTGCCAGTCCTGAAGAATGAAATCCGGGGTACGGAAGCAGACACAACCGTTGACCACGGTGGAGCCGCCCACACAGGCCCCCTGCAAGACCAGCAAATCGCCATCATTGTTACTCTGACCACCGTGATCCTGATAGAGGGTATCCAGGCTGTCGGTAAAGTTCTCGGTGAAGTCTTTGGAGGGCACATACGGACCCGCTTCCAGTACCACTACCTTGAAACCTCGTTTGGCCAGTTCATAGGCGCTCACCGCCCCACCCGCCCCGGAACCGACAATCACCACATCGGCGTCCAGCTGCAGCTGGTCACGGGTGACATCACTGGCCTGGTGAACACGCAAACCGGATGCCTGCCATTTCACTTCGCTCATGCCCGTGCCTCCCCGTCAGCCACACTCTCCGGCAGGGGTGCATTGCCCAGATACGCCAACCCCCACTTGTCACTCACCGGGCCATCGAACTCGGTGGGCGGCCAGGTGGCAGGGTCCTGCCAATAAGCGCTGTAGACCAGTTGCTTGATCACGGTGGCCAAGGTTCGCTGGATCACATTGCCCTGCCCCCAGCTATCGAAATAGGCGCGGGCATCCTCATCATTCAGGTCCACAAAACGACTGCCCCGGCTCAGCACTGCAGCGTTGTCGAACAGACCCAGACCGGAGGCTACCTCCTTGCGCGTCAGCGGGTGCAGGTGTCCCAACAGGGTTTGCACATTTTGCACCACTGGCACCTGTTCGCTGGGCAGCAACGCTGTGCCGTCAACGGGTAACAGTACCTGCCGGGCACGATTGAAAAGATGGTATTCCGCATCGGACAGGCCCTTCGCCCAGGCCGGTGAGGATTGCTGATCCAGGGGGGAACGGCGCAGCAAGGCAAAGCCGCCGGCGGCCACCGCAGCCACGCCGGCAGAGCCCAGCAGGCCCCATTTCAGAAACCGTCGGCGGGCCATGCCCTGTTGCCACATGGCGGAAATCCGCCGCGCCTGAAGCTGGCTTTTCATGGTCTGTCCTCAACGCAAAAATACAGCCTTGAAGCTACTCAAAAGACCACATGAATACAATGTGTTTACTCAGACAGGGCGACTTGACCGCACAGAACAATTGGCCGGTAAACAGGGATCAGGGATCGCTTTTTTCTGGACGGGATACCGGCACGCTGGGGCCCACCGCCACCGGATCCTGATGGATAATCACATCCGCCGCCGGATAAGCCTGACGGATTCCCCGCTCGATACGTTCGGCCAGATCATGGGCTTCCCGCAATGACAGGTTCTGATCCATATCCACATGCAGTTGGATAAACTGGGTGCGCCCAGACTGGCGGGTACGCAGGTCATGGAAACCCAATGCCGGGGAATGCTCCGCCACAATGGCGCCAATCACATCGCGCACATCACCGGGTATCTCACGGTCCAGCAGCAACTGGATGGACTCGCCGGCAATCGACCAGGCGCTGTAAAGAATAAACAGGGCTATCACTAGCCCCATGGCCCCATCGAGCCACAGAAAACCGTATTGGCTGACCACCAGCACCAGGATGATCCCTGCATTGACAGACAGATCTGACAGATAGTGAAGCGAATCCGCCTCGATGGCGGTTGAACCGGTCTCTCTGACCACGAATTTCTGGATCAGCAGCAGTCCGAAAGTCAGCACGATGGAAAATACCATCACCGCGACCCCCACGGCGTTCTGCTCAATCGGTTGCGGATCCATCAATTTGAAAACGGACTGCTGGATCAGGAATAGCGACGAGCCGGCAATGAAAATTGCCTGCCCCAGACCCGCCAGGGCTTCCGCCTTGCCATGGCCAAAGCGATGCTCCTCATCCGCGGGCACCAGGGAATAGCGGATGGCAAAGAAATTGATCAGCGAGGCCAGCGAATCCATCACCGAATCCACCAGGGATGCCAGCAGACTCACCGACCCGGTCATCAGCCACGCCACCGTCTTGGCGGCAATCAGCAGCAACGCGGTGACGATTGACGCCAGTGCGGCGATCATCAACAGGCGATGTTCCCGGCGGTTTTCACTGGTCATGAATGCATTCCGTTAGCAACCATGGAGGCTATTTCTTCGGCAGATAGAGGAGCGGATCCACGGGTTTGCCGTCCTTGCGAATCTCGAAATGCAGCTGAGTCCGGAAAGTACCGGTGGCTCCCATGGCGGCGATTTGCTGTCCGGCTTTCACCGCATCGCCCTCTTTCACCAGCATCTTGTCATTATGGGCGTAGGCACTTAACCAGCGATCACTGTGCTTGAGAATGAGCAGATTGCCGTACCCGGTCAAGCCGCTGCCGCGATACACCACCCGGCCGTCTGCGGCTGCCACCACCGGGCTGTTGTTTTTACCGGAAATAGCAATCCCCTTGCGACCATGGTTGGCACTGGAAAAGGTCTCCACAACCTGGCCCCCTGCTGGCCAACGCCAGCTCACCGGACCCACCGTGGAACCGGCAGAAGCTGTATCAGACGGTTTGGATGCAGGCGGGGTTTGCGGCTTGGCCGGTTCCGGCTTACTGACGGGTTGGCGTTGAGGTTTGCTTGCGGTTTGCGTCGCCGGTTTGCTGTTGCCGGTTGACGAAGGTGAGCCACTGCTGGCGGGGGCTTTCAAGGCCAGGGAAATTCGCTGTCCCGGATAAATGGTATAGGGCGCCGGTATGCGGTTGGCGCGGGCCAGCTCTCGATAGTCCCAGCCATAACGCCAGGCAATGGAGTAAAGCGTCTCGCCGCGACGCACTTCATGGGTCCCCGCCGTTACCTTGCTGGTTCGCGGCTCTTGTCCGTAGATATCAACAACCGGCGCGAAATTACGCGCACTGCAGCCGCTGACCATCAGGAATATCAATGCCGTCGCCAGGGTACGCATCAGAAGGAATTGCTACCTGTCGCCTGTTGGCAAACCATTACCCACTCCGTCGTAAGGGTACCCGCCCGCGGTACCGAAATGCATTGGCTACGAGCCCTGCGCAACATTATGCACCGGCGCCAGCCGATACAATAGCCACACCAGCACGGACGCCAGCAGCGCGGCCAACAGGGCCAGTCCCAGTTGCGACCCCTCGCCGGTCAGGGTGGCGTATTGCGCGGGTGTGAGCCAGCGATCAGCCACACCCTCACCTTCCGCTATCCGCCAGGGCCACAATTTCAGCAGCGAACCTGCCATAAACCCGGCGAGCAACGCCATTACCGTGTCGTGGTAACGGTGCAGGGTCCATTTAAGCACATGCACAAAACTCAGCAGCCCGATGGCGCAGCCGGCCATAAAAGCCAGCAACAACGGTATCTCACCTTGCTTCACCGCCTCCAGCACCGGTTGGTACATTCCCAGTAAAAGAAGGATAAAACTGCCGGAAATGCCGGGCAGGATCATGGCACAGATAGCCAGCATGCCACTGAAGAAAAACACCGTGGCGCCGCTCCCCACTGCCGACAGGGCGGGGGCCAAGCCGATAGCAACGGCCACGGCGGTGCCTGCCAGAAACGCCATAACCTGAGCGCCCCCTCGCTGTTGCAGGGGTTTTAACACCAGAAAGATACTGGCCAGAATCAGGCCGCTGAAGAAGGCCCATACCGGCACTGGATGGGTATCCAGCAGCCAGGTTATCAGGCGGGCCAGCAGGGCAATACTTGTGACGATGCCCGCTAACAGGGTGATCAGAAAAGTCAGGTTGGCCTGGGCCCAGAACGCCATGAAACCCTGCTGGCGCCACACCTTCAGCAGGCGCGGTGTCAGCCCCCCCAGGGTATCGATCAACTCTTCATAAATGCCCGTGATCAATGCCAGGGTGCCACCAGACACACCGGGCACCACATCGGCCGCGCCCATGGCCATGCCGCGAAAAAAAATACCGGGTCGGATCATGTTGCCCCTGCGTTGTTGATAAGCCGCAAGCTACAAGCTTCAAGCTGCAACACGGGCTCAGTATTGTAGTTTCATCGCCACCAGATCCGCGCTCCAGACGATTGGCCGCGGGCAATGCTTATTCGCTAATTTCCATCCTGGTCGCGCCTTGTAGCTTGTAGTTTGAAGCTTGTAGCTGCCTTATCGCATTATCCCACGCTGGAACGGCACAAAACGAACAGCATCCAGTGATTGCACATGAAACTTGTCTCCGTCGCGGTCGACGACCGTGAGGATCTGCTGACGGTCACCTCCCACCGGCATCACCAGACGACCGCCGTCTGCCAGTTGTGACAACAAATCATCGGGAATTTCTGCACGGGCACAGGCGGCGAGAATGCCATCAAAAGGCGCTTCGCTCTTCCAGCCGAAACCACCATCCGCATGTTTGAGTTGTACCCGCGCCAGGCCCAGCTTTATCAACCGCTTGCGCGCCTGATCCTGTAACGGCCGGATCCGTTCCACGGAATAAAGTGCATCACAGAACTGGGCCAGCACCGCTGTCTGATAACCACAGCCGGTACCGATCTCCAGTACCTTGGTGGGCCTGCCGTTAGCGATCAACAATTCGGTCATACGTGCCACCACCCAGGGCTGGGAAATGGTCTGGCCGTGGCCGATGGGCAGCGCGGTATCGTCGTAGGCCTGGTGAGCCAGGGCTTCTTCAATAAACAGGTGACGTGGAGTATTGCGAATGGCATCAAGTACCCGCTCATCACTGATGCCGGCATCGCGTAGCCGCTGCACCAGACGATCCCGGGTCCGTGCAGAGGTCATGCCGATGCCGCTAAGTTGGATATCCATCTGTACTTCTTTTGCCTCTGGATTTGCCTCTCGGCGGATTATTCAGGCTTTATAATTTCCGCCATCACTGTCGTGGCAAAAGCGCCTGTGGGCAGCGTAAACGCCAGCTCCAGACACGCTTCTCCTTCCCTTTCCGATTGCCAGGACCATTGCAAGTCCCGTACCGGCAAGCGTGTGGCCCGACGAGCTTCGTCAACACCCATCTTGCACAGGCCGTGGATAACGGTGGCATGCGGAGCAAGCACCTGCTGCTCCAGTTCCCGGCAAGGGCCAGATGATGCCATGCCCGGCACCCCCGGCAAAGGGCCGGTGGGATGAACCTGACCGGCAATCACCCTTTCCCCGGCGTCAGGATCCTCGTCCGCCGGAAACAGACCACGACTTCCTTCCGGCTGCAGCAGGTCGCCAGCCAGTACCCGGTCCCAGCATTGGCGTTCAACGCGCTCGGCCAGCACACGATTGAACAGGTCGCTGCGCACTGCTGACAGCCATAAGCTGCGCAGGGCTTTCTTGCGGGGCGCTTCGCCGCCACTCAACCATGCTGTACCGCGAACCAGATTGCCTTCACCACGACCAAAGCGTTGCTCGCCGAAATAATTCGGCACGCCCTGGCGATCAATGGCCACCAGTTGCTGCTCCACAGTCTGACGATCACCCTGAAAACCGGTAACGCGAAGCACAAAACCATTGGCCCGATGGGTACCCCGATTCAGCTTGCGCCGGTGCCGTATCCCCTGCAAAAGCCGCAGTCCTTCAGGCCAGACAAAGTCAGGATCGTCCTTGCCCGGCAGGTGCAGGCTGAACCACTGGCGGGTAATGGCATGCTTGTCCTTGAGTCCACTGTACCCCACGGCCAGACGGTGAACGCCCGCCTGCTTGGCCAGCAGCAAGGCCACATCTTCCGTATTCCAGCCACATTTCTCGATTTCCAGCCACAGATGCTCACCCTCGCCCTCCGGGCGCACGTGCATATGTTCGACTACCTGGAAATCCGCAGGAGAGGCTTTCAATACTCCCCTGGCCGCCGGGCCACCATGGGCGCGAGGCAGGCTCATCGGGGCCCCGCTGTTGCCACCAGCAGCACGACCGCCTGCACTGCAATGCCTTCCTTGCGGCCGGTGAAGCCCAGCTTTTCGGTGGTGGTCGCCTTCACCGAAATCTGTGCCGCGCTGCAACCGAGCAGGTCAGCAATACGCTGACGCATGGCGCCGATATGGGGTGCCAGTTTGGGGGCCTGGCAAATAACAGTCAGATCCGCATTGCCCAGTTGCCAGCCGGCGGCGGTCACATCCTGATAAATCGCGGCAAGCAGCTTGCCGGAATCCGCGCCCTTCCACTGCGGGTCTGTGTCGGGGAAATAATGGCCGATGTCACCCAGCGCCAGAGCGCCAAGCAAGGCATCCGAGAGAGCATGCAGCGCCACATCCCCATCTGAATGGGCCTTGAGCCCCTGGTCATGGGGAATCGCCACGCCACCCAGCATGACATGGTCACCTTCTGTGAAAGCATGGACATCAAAACCCTGACCGATACGGATACTCACAACATGTTCTCCTCATCGCCCAGCTGGCGGCCCAGATAATAGCGCGCCAGGGCCAGGTCTTCCGGCACGGTAATCTTGATATTGTCGCCATGGCCGGCCACGAGCGCCGGACTGCAACCGGCTCTTTCCATGGCGGACGCTTCATCGGTGATCCCGGTGAGATCGCCCTGCAGCGCGTCGAGCAGCCGGCGTGCGGGAAACAGTTGCGGTGTCAGGGCTCGCCAGATGCAGTCACGATTCAGGGTCGCCGAAATGTGGTTACTGTCATCCGCCTGCTTGATGGTATCCACCACGGGCAGTGCCAGGATGGCACCCTGCCTGTCCGTCTGATCGAGCAGGTTTTGAATATCCGATAACCGCACCAGGGGTCGGGCCATGTCATGGACCAGCACCCAGGCACTTTCTCCACCCAGCGCCAGGGCCTGGCTAACACCATTGCGCACGGATTCCGCCCGTGCCGCCCCACCGGTAACGGTGGCAATCCGGGGATGAGAGGAAACCCCCAGGGTCGGCCACCAGGGGTCCTGCGCGGATACGGCCACCAGAACCCTGTCGATAGGCGCAAAGGACAACAGACGATTGAGGGTATGTTCGGCCAGGGTTTTCCCGGCCAGGGACAGGTATTGCTTGGGAAAACCTGCCCCCATGCGTTCACCGATACCGGCAGCCGGTACCACCGCATAGAGGGGGCCGCCAATGACTGGATTCACTCGCCGCCCCGGGGTTGTTCTAGAATCAGGAAGAAGGTTTCACCGTCGCGGATCATGCCCAGGTCCTTTCGGGCAATCTCTTCCACCGCTTCGGTGCCCCGCTTGAGATCTCTCACGTCAGCAGCCATCAAGCGGTTCCGCTCATTCAATTTGGCATTGCTCTGCTTGAGTGCGGCCACCTCTTTTTCCAGGGTGGCCACGTGCCGAACACTGCCTTCGCCGAACCACAGGCGAGCCTGCAGACCGACGAACACCAGCGCCAGCAGCGCAATCACGATCTGTCTGGCGGGAGACAACTGCATGGCCTCCCGCTTTCCCGATCCCTTGGCTGCTCTGCTGGGCTTGGTCTCCGACATCATTTAGCCGAGGAACTTGAACTCTTTGCGGCCATGGTAGGCGGCACGGCCCAGTTCCTGCTCAATGCGAATCAGACGGTTGTACTTGGCAACACGATCCGAGCGACACAGGGAGCCGGTCTTGATCTGGCCGGCGGCAGTGGCAACGGCCAGGTCGGCGATGGTGCTGTCGGCGGTTTCACCGCTACGGTGGGAAATGACCGCGGTATATCCTGCATCCTTGGCCATCTTGATGGCATCCAGGGTTTCGGTGAGAGAACCAATCTGGTTGAACTTGATCAGGATCGAGTTGGCCACCCCTTCATCAATACCGCGCTTGAGGATTTTGGTGTTGGTCACGAACAGGTCGTCGCCCACCAGCTGCACCTTGTTACCCAGCTTCTCGGTCAGGATTTTCCAGCCATCCCAGTCAGATTCATCCATGCCGTCTTCGATGGAGATGATCGGATAACGGTCGCACAGCTCTGCCAGGTAGCTGGCAAATTCTTCGGAGTTCATGCTGCGGCCTTCGCCGGCCAGCACGTATTTTCCATCCTTGTAGAATTCGCTGGCAGCGCAGTCCAGGGCCAGAGTCACGTCATCACCGGCTTTGTAGCCGGCAATCTCGATGGCTTCCATGATCGCTTCCAGGGCGGCCTCGTTGCTGGGCAGGTCCGGGGCGAAACCGCCTTCGTCACCCACTGCGGTGTTCAGCCCACGTTTTTTCAGCACGCCTTTCAGGGCATGGAAGATCTCAGCACCATAACGGATGGCCTCGGCCACGGTGGGCGCGCCCACCGGCTGGATCATGAACTCCTGGATATCCACGTTGTTATCCGCGTGTTCGCCGCCGTTGATGATGTTCATCATCGGCACCGGCAGGGAGTACTCGTTATCGTCGTCCTGCAGGTCGGAAATGTACTCGTACAGGGGCTTGCCCTGATCGATGGCAGCGGCTTTGGCGGCGGCCAGGGACACGGCGAGAATCGCATTGGCACCGAACTTGGCCTTGTTCTCGGTGCCGTCGGCATCGATCATGGCCTTGTCCAGCGCCTTCTGGTCGCAGGCGTCCATACCCACCAGCAATTCACGGATGGCAGAATTCACATTGCCAACGGCCTTGGTAACGCCCTTGCCCAGGTATCGGGCCTTGTCACCATCGCGCAGTTCCAGCGCTTCACGGGAGCCGGTGGATGCGCCGCTGGGGGCACAGGCACTGCCGGAAGCACCGGATTCCAGAACCACATCGGCTTCAATGGTGGGATTGCCACGGGAGTCGAGAATTTCGCGGGCTTTGATGTCAACGATCTTGGACATGACAGTCAATCTCTCTTCAATCAGTTGTTTTCAAAGGCAGGCAGTGCCTTGACGGTATTATCCAGGGTTTGCATCTGGGCAAGGAATGGCTCCAGACGGTCCAGTCGCAGGGCGCAGGGGCCATCGCATTTGGCATTATCCGGATCCGGATGGGCCTCCAGGAACAGTCCGGCGATACCCTGGCTGATGCCGGCACGGCCCAGTTCGGCCACCTGGGCACGGCGGCCATCGGCGCTGTCAGCGCGACCGCCCGGCTTCTGCAGGGCATGGGTCACGTCGAAAAACACCGGGTAATTGAACTTCTTCATGATGCCGAAGCCGAGCATATCCACGACCAGGTTGTTGTACCCGAAACTGGAACCACGCTCGCAGAGGATAAGCTGATCGTTCCCGGCATCCTCGCACTTGTGCAGGATGTGGCTCATCTCGTGGGGAGCGAGGAACTGGGGTTTCTTGATATTGATGATGGCACAGGTTTTCGCCATGGCCACCACCAGATCGGTCTGCCGCGCCAGAAAGGCCGGCAACTGGATGATATCGCACACCTCTGCCACTGGTGCGGCCTGATAGGGTTCATGCACATCGGTGATCAGCGGGCAGTTGAAGGTCTGCTTGATCTCTTCAAAGATCTTCAGGCCTTCGTCCATACCCGGGCCCCGGTAGGAACTCAGCGAGGAGCGGTTGGCCTTGTCGAAACTGGCCTTGAACACCCAGGGAATGCCCAGTTTGCTGGTCACTTCCGCATAGGCTTCCGCCACCTGCATGGCCAGATCACGGGATTCCAGCACATTCATGCCACCGAATAGGGCCATGGGCTTGTCGTTGGCAAATTCCAGCTCGCCGAGTTTGATGGTCTTCTGCATTACGGGATCACCTTTCCTTAGTGTGTTTTCTGTGCCGCCAGAGCTGCGGCCACATAACCCTTGAACAGGCCATGGCCATCACGAGGCGTGGAGGTAAACTCCGGGTGGAACTGACAGGCCACAAACCAGGGGTGGTCTGCCACTTCGATCACTTCCACCAGTTCACCATCCACGGAGCGACCGACAATCTTCAGACCGGCGCCTTCCAGCTGGGGCAGGTAATTATTGTTCACTTCGTAGCGATGACGGTGACGCTCGACGATGCGGGTGCTGCCGTAACACTCGGCCGCACGGCTGCCCGCCTCCAGAATACATTCCTGACCACCCAGACGCATGGTGCCACCCAGATCGGACTCTTCCGAGCGTTGCTCCTTGTGGCCATCTTCTGTGGTCCACTCGGTGATCAGCCCCACGACCGGGTCCGGCGTATCCGGACGCAGTTCGGAAGAGTGCGCCTTTTCGATGCCGGCCACGTGACGGGCATATTCGATCACCGCCAGTTGCATGCCAAGGCAGATACCCAGGTATGGCACCTTGTTCTCGCGGGCGTAGCGAATCGCGGCAATCTTGCCTTCAGTGCCCCGGTCGCCAAACCCGCCGGGCACCAGGATGGCGTCCAGATTGGCCAGCACGCCGGTGCCCTCGCGCTCAATATCTTCCGCATCCAGGTAGAGGATATTGACCTTGGCCCGATTGCTGATGCCCGCGTGGATCAGGGCCTCGTTGAGTGACTTGTAGGCATCCACCAGTTCGATGTACTTGCCCACCATGCCCACGGTGACTTCATTCTCCGGGTTGAGCTGGGCTTCCACCACTCGATCCCACTCACTCAGATCCGGTTCCGGCAAATCCAGCCCGAACTTGTCCACCACGATGGCATCCAGGCCCTGCTCGTGCATGCCGCGGGGTACCTGGTAAATGGTCTTGCAGTCCGGTGAGGAAATCACCGCCCGGGCTTCCACATTGGTAAACAGGGCTATCTTGTCCCGGGCGCTCTGCGGAATCGGGTCATCCGCACGGCAGACCAGAATATCCGGCTGCAGGCCGATGGAACGCAGCTCTTTCACGGAATGCTGGGTGGGTTTGGTCTTGATCTCGCCGGCGGTGGCGATATAGGGCACCAGGGTCAGGTGCACCAGCAGGGACTGGCTGGACCCCAGCTCCACGCGCATCTGCCGGGCTGCCTCCAGAAACGGCAAGGACTCGATGTCACCGGCGGTACCACCGATTTCCACGATGGCCACATCCGCATCCCCTGCCCCTTCGCGGATCTTCAGCTTGATCTCGTCGGTAATATGGGGAATGACCTGGACGGTGGCGCCCAGATACTCGCCGCGACGCTCCTTGTCCAGCACGTCCTGATAGACACGGCCGGTGGTAAAGCTGTTGCGGCGGCTCAGGCGAGTGCGGATAAAACGCTCGTAGTGACCCAGGTCCAGGTCGGTTTCGGCGCCGTCTTCGGTCACGAATACCTCACCGTGCTGGTAAGGGCTCATGGTGCCAGGATCCACATTGATGTAGGGATCCATTTTGATCAGGGTGACGTTGAGGCCGCGGGCTTCCAACAAAGTGGCCAGGGATGCGGAAGTGATCCCCTTACCCAGAGACGACACCACACCGCCGGTGACAAAGATGAAACGTGACATGCACTCACCAGATTGCTAGTGGGTTGGTAGCACTCTCACCAGTGTAACCGGCACCAATAAAAAAACACCCTGCACGCATGACACGGGCAAGGGGCTTTCTGAATCGGGTTGGCCAGCTACGCAAGTGATGGTTGAACACCTGAAAATTCAGGGGCTTGCGCTACATCAGGACGGGAGAAAATGTTAACAGAAGGCGTCGTGCGCCTCAATCGGAATCGCTCCGGTGAGCGTAAAAAGTGGTGCCGGACGATACCCGGTACAAACGCATCCGGATCCCCTAAGGCCTTATTCCGACTTCCGGTGCGACTTATCAGGCCCAGCGAGTTGCGAGGTGCGAGTCCCGAAATGCAAAACCGGGCAGGCCTTTCGTCACCCGCAACTCGCTCCTCGAAACGCCTCCCGGGGCCACACCCCACGTTTCCCACATCAGGCACTCTCGCAGGCGGCCAGCACCTCGGAAAACGGCGCGTCCATCTGCGAGCCAAACGCCGGGTGCCGGGCCAGCCGGGCACGGCTGGCCCGGGGGCTGCTGATGCCACAGAGAAAACGGGCCAGTTGCCGGGGTGAAGCCAGAGCCTGATGGTTTTCCTCACGGACAGCCTGTATCAGTGCCAGGTCCGGTGCCCTGCGACGACGGGCTGGCAACTGCGGCTTTTCCCCGAGGCACACACTGCACTGGCCGCAGGGGGCCGCCAGGGTCTCGCCGAAATAGCGCACCAATGCCTGTTGGTGACACCCGGTGCTCTCTGCCCAGTCACAGACAGTCTGTAGACGCTGAATATCGCGCTGCTCTCGCAGCGCAAACTGCTCCTGCATACGCTGTATCACTGGCTCAGGGTCCGCTGGCACATTCAGCATCCGATACCCCTGACGCACACCGGCCACCCGTAACTCGATCTTCTGCTGCAGCTCCAGATAGTTCAGGGCACTGAGAATCCGCAAGCGATCCTCTCCCAGGGTCTGGGCGGCATCAATAGGCCGCAGGGTCAACCAGATACGCCCCTCCTTGCCGGTGGCAAACAGGCGCTCCAGAAAACCGGCCCGTTCCGGGTCAAAGCCAGCCAGAACCTCCTCCCGGGAGGACGGGAACGCCACTTTGTATTCGGTATAGAACGGCGCCGTGGCGCGCACCACCCCATCCAGTTCCAGATAAGTGAGCAAGGTGTTGATGACCAAGGGGCGCACATCGAATTGGCCGGACAACTCATGAACAGAAAGATCGAACTGGGCTGGCTGTGCCAGAAGCCAGCGAATCAGGGCGGCCAGCGACCCACTGTCCGGGGTATCCCCATAGGTGAAATTCTCCAGAACCGTCAGGTCGTCCGGGTTGGCCAGCAGCTGACAGTGTGCAGGTTCCCCGTCGCGCCCGGCCCGGCCAATTTCCTGCATATAATTTTCCAGGGACTTGGGCAGGTTGTAGTGGTAGATGGCGCGGATGTCTGCCTTGTCGATGCCCATCCCGAAGGCGATGGTGGCAACCACGATATCGGCCTCACCCGCCATGAAGGCCTCTTGCACCTGATGGCGGGGCTCGTCTTTCAGCCCGGCGTGGTAGGCCTGCGCCTTCAATCCCTGTTTCTGCAAAAAGGCCGCCACAGTCTCGGCAGTCTTCTGCAAGGTTACATACACGATGGAGGGCTCGGGAGGCCGGCGGGTGAGCTGTTCCAGCAGGTACCGATCACGCTCGTCGGTGCGGCAAGGGCGCACCGCCAGGGCCAGATTGGGACGGAAAAACCCGGTCTGGATATGATCCGCCCTGGCGATATCGAAACTGCTGCAAATCTGCTCTGCCACCTGCGGAGTGGCCGTAGCCGTCAGTGCCAACACCCGCCCAACCTTCAGATCCCCGGCCAGCTGCGCCAGTTTCAGATAGTCGGGGCGGAAGTTATGTCCCCACTCGGACACACAGTGCGCCTCATCCACTGCCATCATGCTGATCGACAGGCGTTTCAGCCGTGCCAGAAAACGCTCGTTGGCGAGGCGCTCCGGCGCCACATAGAGCAGCTTGATGGTGCCATCGTCGAGCCCTTGATAGATCGCCTGCAGCTCACCGGCATCCACACTGGAATCCAGTCGTGCTGCCGGGATATTCAACCGATTAAGCTGGTCTACCTGATCCTTCATCAGCGCAATCAACGGCGACACAACCAGCGTCAGCCCATCCAGCATCAATGCCGGCAACTGATAACACAGGCTCTTGCCACCGCCGGTGGGAAACACGGCCAGCGCCGAACGCCCGGCCAGTAGCGCGTCGATGACGGCCTGCTGACCGGGACGGAAGGTCTGGAGTTTGAATGTCTGTTGAAGTAATTGCTGCACGTCTTGCATGAGGGCTCTTCGGTAGTCAGACGGAAGTTCAGAGCAAGGAGGCAGAGGTCATGGGAGCCACCTTGCAGATCCAAGACCTCAGGGTACAGACCCAAAATCCCCGTCTATATCAGTCAGTGTTGATCAACCCCGTAGGACATTGGCCAATGAGGCTCGTCGCCTGTATTGGTGTGGAGACGGCCAACGATACGTCCAGCTCCTACCCCCATCCCATGTCATCGCAGGGTGCACTGAGCCGGAGGCGAACTGCACCTTAACCAGCATTCGCGGTGCATACATCACTTCACATCGCTAACGGGAGTGCGGCAACAAAAACCATTCTTCGCATTGATCAGCCTCTTCGCCATCGGCCACCCCCACCAACGGCACCGATACCAGCGTCTCGCCCCGATACAGCAGTGGCCATTGATGCCGCTGCCATGGGGGCACGCCAGCCGCTCGCCACAGTTCCTTGATGCGCTGGTGCATGCCGTTGCGCAGCAAACGCGTGCCACCGGTAAAGGGACGCAGGGTCAGATCGCCTGGCGGCCGCATCAGGCTTATTGCGCCCTCCCCGGCTGTGGGCGACAGTTGCCAGAATGGCAGTGATGGCGGCGGCGCCCCCTGCGGCCAGGACAAGGTGCCCTGCCAGGGTGCCAGGGCCTCACGGGGGAGCAAATACAGTGCCCCCCGGAACAAGCGCACGGCCCAGTGCCCCCATTCCACCCTGGCCTGGCTATCCTCCGCGGCATCCTGCAGGGCCAGCAATTCGGCAAGCACCGCGGCGCTGGGCGCACTGGCGCCCTGGCGATGGAGCCACCAGCGCAACAGGTTGCGCTGTCGGGCCGGGCGCAAGGCTGCCAATCCGGCCAATGGAAATTGTTGACCGTTGACACCACAGGCGTCGGCATCCTCCTGCGCCCTTTCGTCCAGCAATTCACTGGCATCACTCATGTGCCTGGCGGTTCGGGCCAGGATTTCATCGGCACCCCGCCAGCGCTGACGCAGGGCCGGTAAAATACTGTGGCGCAGATAGTTGCGGCGCAGGCGTTGATCCTGATTACTGGGATCTTCCTGCCATTGCAGCCCCCTCTCCCGGGCACTGCGCTCCAATGCAGAGCGAGGCAGGTCCAGCAGGGGGCGCCAGAGGGTCGTCCCCTGACGATGATCCAGCGCTCCCATGGCCGCCAGGCCTTGCACGCCGGCACCACGCAACAATCGCAACAACAGGGTTTCCGCCTGGTCATCCCGGTGATGGGCAGTGATCACCGTGGCGCCGTCATGCCGGGCGTCCGCAAACAGGGCCTGATAGCGGGCCTGGCGGGCCCCGGCTTCGATGCCCTTGTCCGTATTGACCGTTACCGTGACCACCCGGAATGGCAAAGCCAGGCCGGCAACTCTCTGCTCGCAGTGAGCTGCCCAGTTCGCGCTGTCTGGCTGCAGTTGATGATTGATATGCACCACGCGCAACCGTGGCCCCAGCCCAGCCTCAACCAGCAGCTGCAACAGCAGGGAAGAATCCAGCCCACCACTAAAGGCAAGGAGCAGCGGCCCTGGCGGGGCCTGTTCTGCCAGATCGGGAATCAGTGGCGACGTTGGCATCGGGGAGGTCATCACTCGCACGGAAACAGACAGGATCAACCTTCAGGGTTGAGCGCATACCCTGCAAGCATAGCAGTTGCAGGACGCTTGCCCTATCCATGGGCCCGGGCCTTAACCCGGTAGTCAGGGAGGCAGTAATCGGTTATTCGTCAGCGGGGACGCTATCCACGTTGCCGTAGCTCATCAGGCGGTCGTAGCGGCGGTCCACCAGCGCGTCTATCTCCAGGGCCTTGAGCGCATCCAGCTGTTTCACCAGGGCCTTGCGGATCGCATCGGCCGCTTGGTCATAATCACGGTGGGCTCCGCCCAGGGGCTCCTTGATCACCTGATCGACAATGCCAAGCTCGTGGAGTCGACCGGCAGTCAGGCCCATGGCGGCGGCGGCTTCCGGCGCCTTGTCGGCACTGCGCCAGAGAATGGAGGCACAACCCTCCGGGGAGATCACCGAGTAGGTAGAGAATTCCAGCATTTGCAGATGATCGCAGACACCAATGGCAAGCGCCCCGCCGGAGCCGCCCTCGCCGATGACGGTGGCGATGATCGGCACTTTCAGCTGGGACATGACCCGCAGGTTGCGGGCGATGGCTTCAGACTGCCCCCGCTCTTCCGCATCAATACCGGGAAAGGCACCCGGGGTGTCGATAAAGGTGAGAATGGGCATCTTGAATCGCTCGGCCATTTCCATCAGTCGCAGGGCCTTGCGGTACCCTTCCGGCTTGGGCATGCCGAAATTGCGACGCACCTTCTCCTTCACTTCGCGGCCTTTTTGATGACCGATCACCATCACTGGCTGCGCATTCAGGCGGGTAATGCCACCGACGATGGCCGGATCGTCAGCAAAGGCCCGGTCCCCGTGCAGCTCGTCGAAGTCGGCGAAAATCCGCTTGATGTAATCCAGCATGTAAGGCCGCTTGGGGTGGCGGGACAGCTGGGAGATCTGCCAGGCACTCAGGTTGCTGAAAATGTTTTCGGTGAGCGAAATGCTCTTTTCCTGCAGCTTGGCCACTTCCTCGGAAATATTGACTTCGCTACCACTGCCAACCAGTCGTAACTCCTCGATTTTCGCTTCCAGGTCTGCGATGGGTTGTTCAAATTCGAGGAAGTTCGGGTTCATATGTCTGAGCCTGTTTATGGTGTTTTGCTGGCAAGCGCCGGGATAGTACGCCATGTGTCTGGCGCATGGCTGGCGGAAACGTCATCCATGACGCCGGAAATTGGCCTGCACAAGTGTAGCCGTAACCGGATGACAAGGTCGAGACGCGAAGCGCACCGCTAGGTTGCAAACTGTTTCAGGAGAAGTTGAAAGTTCAAAGTTGAAAGTTACAACGCGGGTAACGCCGCAGCCCCCCGACCCAATCAACCGTCGCGAACCCGGCCCGAACCGAGAATCGCGACCTCGGCCTTGAAGCTCGACAAGCCCTTCCCGCGTTTCAACTTTTAACTTTCAACTTGTAACTAGTACTCCATCCGTACCGCGTCTTCCCCGAACTGCACACGGAGTTCCTCCACCAGTGACTCGTGGGGACTGATCTTCCAGGCATCCCCCATCCAGAAGCTGGCGGCGGCAACCGGGTGATCCAGATCCAGCAATACCGGGGTATTACCGCCCTGATACGGCGCCAGGGTCTGTTGCAGTCGCTGGGGTAGCGCTTCGCTGACCGGCACGGCCACGCGCAGACGGCGGGCGAAGGTTTCCCGGGCCTGACGCATGTCCATGATCTCATCGGCTATCAGATTGAAGCCGCCAGTGTAGTCGTCATTCCGCACGCCTCCCTTGAAGATCAGGAGCGCATCCTTTTGCACAAGGTCGCCATATTCGGCAAACGTCTTGCCGAACACCGACACCTCGACCCGACCGGTCTTGTCGTCAAGGGTCACAAACGCCATACGCTCGCCACTGCGCTTGCTGCGGGTGATGCGTAGCGCCACCACCAACCCCGCCACCGTAGCGGCCTCACCCTTGGCCGTGGGTTGCAGCGAGTTCAACCGGGCGGAGACGAACTGGCGGACTTCACTCTCGTATTGATCAATGGGGTGACCGGTAAGGAACAGGCCCAGGGTGTCCCGCTCGCCATTGAGGCGGGTGTCATCGTTCCAGGCCCGGGCCGGCTTCCACTCCACGGCGGTAGCCGG
>NZ_LWEJ01000247.1:0-21164 GCF_001635525.1 Alcanivorax sp. HI0007 | reverse complement strand
CTTGCAGCCTCATTGCAAAGGAAGAGGCCCGATTTACCCTCTTCGCGATTGGATAAGACTGAACATGAGCGACGAAGTTTCCCGCGACGACGACAACGCCCCGAAGCCGGAAGAAAAAAAGACCGGTTTCTGGAAGCGCATGTTTACCGGTGTGGATGCCGACGAACTGAATGAGACAGGAGCCGAGCCGGAGCCGCAAGCGACCCACCCCGGTGAGCCCCGAACCGAGCCGACGCCTCCGGCCACGCCCCAGCCGGAAGCGGCCCCTGTCACCCCGGCTCCGCAGGCTGAAAATCAGGCCCAAACGGCGGATGACGGTGACGAGGGCGGCAGCTTCTGGACCCGCATGAAGCAGGGCCTGGGCAAGACCCGCAAGGGTCTGGGCAAGGGCCTGGCAGACCTGCTGGTAGGCGCCAAGGAAATCGACGACGAGATTTTCGAGGAAATCGAAACCCAGCTGCTGGTCGCCGATGTAGGCGTGGAAGCCACCGATGTAATCATCGAGGCGCTGACCGGCCAGGTCAGCCGCGAGGAACTGGTGGATGCGGATGCTCTCTATGAATCCTTGCAGAACGAGCTGCGCAAACTGTTGGTTCCGGTTGATCAGCCACTGAAGATCGACGCAGATAAAAAGCCCTATGTGATTCTCATGGTGGGCGTGAACGGGGTCGGCAAGACCACCACCATCGGCAAGCTGGCCTGCCGCTTCAAGGCGGAAGGCAAGAACGTGATGCTGGCCGCCGGCGACACCTTCCGCGCCGCCGCGGTGGAGCAGCTGCAGGTCTGGGGCGAGCGGAACGACATCCCGGTGGTGGCCCAGCACACCGGCGCAGATTCCGCCTCGGTAGTCTATGACGCCGTCCAGGCCGCCCAGTCCCGCGGCGCCGACGTGTTGATCGCCGACACCGCCGGCCGTCTGCACACCCGCGGCAACCTGATGGAAGAGCTGACCAAGGTCACCCGGGTGATGAAGAAACTGATTCCGGACGCGCCCCACGAAGTGCTGCTGGTACTGGACGCCGGCACCGGCCAGAATGCCATCCAGCAAGCCGAGCAGTTCCGCGATGCCGCCGGCGTGACCGGGTTGGCACTGACCAAGCTCGACGGCACCGCCAAAGGCGGTATCCTGTTTGCCTTGGCCAAACGCACTGGTCTGCCGATTCGTTTTATCGGTGTCGGGGAACGACTGGAAGACCTGCGCCCCTTCCATGCGGAAGAGTTTGTGCAGGCGTTGTTTGAAGACGTGGCGGGGTAGCAACACCCTTCGCCAATAGCACCGTAGGAGCGGCGCCTGAGGCGCGAAGCCCGACAGTTGCGAGTTTCGAGAAGCGAGTTTCGAAAAGACAGAACCTTTTGCTTTTCGCTACTTTCAACTCGCTCCTCGCAACCCGGGCTTGTTCGTGCCTCATACCCACAGGGCACAGTGAACGCGCTTCTACAACAGCATAACTGTCCGAAGGACTCTCATGATTCAGTTTGACCGGGTCAGCAAACGCTACCCGAATGGCAAAGACGCACTCAGCAAGGTGAGCTTCACGCTCCCTGCCGGGCAGCTGACGTTTTTGACCGGTCACTCCGGGGCGGGTAAATCCACCCTGTTGAAGCTGATCATGATGCTGGAGCGCCCCACCCAGGGTCAGGTGTTCATCGAAGGCCAGAACCTGAACGGGTTCGGCAACCGCCATATTCCCCTGCTGCGCCGCAAGATCGGCATGGTTCACCAGAACCACCAGTTGCTGTTCGACCGCACCGTGTTCGACAACGTGGCCCTGCCACTGATCATCGCCGGCTACGCCCGCAGCGATATCGGCAAGCGGGTACGCGCCGCCCTGGACAAGGTGGGTCTGCTGGACAAGGAAAAGCTCAACCCCATCATGCTCTCCGGCGGCGAACAACAGCGGGTGGGCATTGCCCGGGCAGTGGTCAACAAGCCGCCGCTGCTGCTGGCGGACGAACCCACCGGTAACCTGGACCCGGCCCTCTCTGAGGAGATCATGGATCTGTTCAAGGACTTCGCCCGGGTAGGCGTGGCCGTGCTGATTGCCACCCACGACCTGAGCCTGATCGCCCGCTACAACCATCGCCTGCTGACCCTGCGTGAAGGCCGACTAATCCACGATGGCGATGAAGGGGGGCACCATGGCAGCTAACAAGGGGCCCAGGAACGCCACTCCAATCAAGGCCAACCGCCAGAAGCCGGAGCGGGTGCGCCGGGTGGCCGGCGCCCACAGTGCCCGCACCTCCCTGCAGGACCGCTTCCGCAGCTGGCGCCAGCACCATCAGGACTCTTTCCGGGATGCGCTGCAGCGGCTCAACGCGGCCCGGGCCAGCAGTGCCATGACCATCCTGGTGATCGCCATTGCCCTGGCCTTGCCCGCCGGTCTGGCGGTGCTGCTGGACAATGCCCGTGCCATTACCCGCGGCTGGGACGGCAATGCCCACCTGTCCGTGTTTCTGGACATGAACATCAACGAGCAGCGCCAGCGGCAGCTGGCCCGGGACTGGCAGGGCCTCGACAACATTACCCGCACCGAGGTCATCACCCGGGAACAGGCGCTGGCAGAATTCAAGGCCCTGTCCGGCTTCGGCGAGGTGCTGGAAGCCCTGCCGGACAACCCGCTACCGCCGCTGATCGTGGTATACCCGGATGAGACCGACCCGGTTACCCTGCGCGCCCTGGAAAACCGCCTGGCGGAGGCCGACGGGGTGGATCTGGTTCAGCTGGATGTGGAGTGGGTGCGCCGTCTGCACGCCCTGATCGAGCTGGGCGAACGGCTGATTTCGGCCCTCACCCTGGCCCTGGCCGCCGCCGTGGTGCTGGTGGTGGTGAACACCATCCGCCTGGCCATCGAAAGCCGCCGGGAGGAAATCGTGGTGGTGAAGATCGTCGGCGGCACCGACGGCTTCGTGCGCCGGCCCTTCCTGTACTCCGGTTTCTGCTTCGGTTTCGCCGGCGGCGCCACCGCTGTGATCCTGGTACAGGTGGCATTGTGGTGGCTGGGCGGGCCCATCGACGAATTGCTGGCCCTGTACAATAGTGATGAATCACTCACCGCCATGGCCGCATCCAGCCTGATCGTCCTGCCTGTTTTCAGTGGCATCCTCGGGCTGCTGGGCGCCTGGTTGGCGGTGGGCCGGCACCTGGGGGATATCGAGCCGAATTTCTGAGCCACGACGCCCCAGCCGGCTCAGTGGCGAGGGACGAGGAGCGAAAGGCTTTTCGAAACCCGGACCTCACCACTGGCTTCTCATCCCCCGGAACCTTCCCCCGTTATTCTCGTCCAATTCTCTGTTCATCCCCGGTTCACATGGCCGGTCTAGACTCGATACTTGCCCATCGACTGGCTTAATCGCCGGGAACCTTTTTACCTATTAGCACTCCAATCAACCGAGTGCTAATATCATGGCACACATGGATAGACATCGGTCTTCAACGAGGAGACAACGCGCATGACAACCCCTTCCACTCAGGCACAGGCGCTTATGCTGGCAGTACCGGGTAACAACCTGGACGCCTATATGCGAGCCGTTAATGCCGTGCCGGTGCTCAGCGCAGACGACGAACAACGTTTGGCAGAACAGTATTACTACGAGCAGGACCTGGATGCCGCCCGCAACCTGGTTCTGGCCCATCTGCGGTTTGTGGTCCATATCGCCCGCAGCTACACCGGCTATGGCCTGCCTCTGGGCGACCTGGTCCAGGAAGGTAACGTGGGCCTGATGAAAGCGGTGAAGCGTTTCGACCCTACCAAGGGTGTGCGTCTGGTGAGCTTTGCCGTGCACTGGATCAAAGCGGAAATTCACGAGTACGTCATCAAGAACTGGCGCATCGTGAAAGTGGCGACCACCAAGGCCCAGCGAAAACTGTTCTTCAACCTGCGTGGCCAGAAGAAACAGCTGGGACGCCTGAGCATGGAAGAGGCGCAACGGGTGGCTGACGATCTGGGCGTTACCGCCGCCCAGGTCAAGGAAATGGAAGGCCGACTGGGCGCCTATGATGCCAGCTTTGACGGCCCCACCAGTGATGATGATGACAATACTGTGGTTTCCCCGGCCGCTTACCTGCACAGCGATAACAGCGATCCGGCGGATCTGCTGGCCGAGCAGGATCAACAGGAACGGGAAAGCCGCCAGCTGGGCTCTGCCCTGATGGCACTGGATGAACGCAGCCGCGACATCCTCGAACGTCGCTGGCTGGCTGACCAGAAGTCCACCCTCCAGGATCTGGCCAACGAATACGGCGTGTCCGCCGAGCGAATTCGCCAGCTGGAAAACAACGCCATCAAGAAACTGCGCAACGCCATCGCGGCGTAACTACGCAGCAAGTCACATGCAAGGCCCCTTTCTAGGGGCCTTTTTTACAGACCCCAACGCGTTCCACTAGCCCCCTGTAGGAGCGCCTCTTGAGGCGCGAACCGCCCGCCAGCGTGGAAATCAACCGCAGGGCGATCAGGAATCACAGGGCTCGACAGATTTATACAAGAACGGTTGCAATAAATTTAAGCCGTTGTTGCCTCATTGCATCCGGTTCGCACCTCAAGGGGTGTTATTCGCTGCGCTCACCCTTCGGGCCGCACTGCACTACGTGCGTTACTCCGTTACGCTCCGTTCCTACAGCGGCCTTGAATATCCCGACGGCGAGATAATTCCGGTACACTATGCAACTCGAGGCGGCACCCGACATGACCGCCACAGCGGAGCAATGCATGAAAATTCTGCTCGTACTCGGCGCCCTGAACGGCACGCTGGCCGTTATCTTCGGCGCCTTTGGTGCCCATGGCCTGAAATCCCGCGTGGACGACTCCATGCTTGCCGTGTGGTCCACCGCCAGCGAGTACCATTTCTACCATGCTCTGGCCATGCTGCTATGCGGGCTACTGGCCAAGGCATTTGGCGCCAGCGGCATGGTCACCGCTGGCTGGGTACTGTTTGCCGGCACCCTGGTGTTCAGTGGTAGCCTGTATGTGATGGTGCTCAGCGGTCAGAAGTGGCTCGGCGCCATTACCCCGCTGGGCGGCACCGCGCTGATCATCGGCTGGCTGATGCTGGCCTGGTCCCTGTTCAAGGCAGTTTGATCTCTATCATGAAGCTTACCGTCAACGGCGATACCCTGACCCTGGATGGCACCACCATTGCGGATCTGGTGACACAACTGAACCTGACCGGCCGCCGGCTGGCGGTGGAAGTGAACCGGGATATTGTTCCGAAAAGCCAGCATGGCGATTTCACCCTGAAAGACGGTGACGTGGTGGAGATTGTCCATGCCATTGGCGGTGGCTGACACTGCCCGACCCTATTCCATTCGCAGTAACCTGACTCCGAGGCCCCCATGTCCGACCTGCTGACCATTGCCGGTAACACCTATTCCTCCCGACTGCTGATCGGCACCGGCAAATACAAGGATTTCGACGAAACCCGCGAGGCCATCGAAACCAGCGGCGCGGAGATCGTCACCGTGGCCATTCGCCGTACCAATATTGGCCAGAATGCAGATGAGCCCAACCTGCTGGATTTCATCAGCCCGGACAAATACACCATTCTGCCCAACACCGCCGGCTGCTTCTCCGCCGAGGATGCGGTGCGTTGCTGCAAGCTGGCCCGGGAGCTGCTGGATGGCCACGACCTGGTCAAGCTGGAAGTGCTGGGCGATCAAAAAACCCTGTACCCCAACATTCCCCACACCCTGAAAGCCGCCCGGGAACTGATCGACGATGGCTTCAACGTCATGGTCTACACCAATGACGACCCGATTGTGGCCAAGGAACTGGAAAGCATGGGCTGTGTGGCGGTCATGCCACTGGGCTCACTGATCGGTTCCGGGCTGGGCATTCTCAACCCCCACAACATCCGCCTGATCATGGAAGACGCCAAGGTGCCAATCATCGTGGACGCGGGCGTCGGCACCGCCTCGGATGCGGCCATTGCCATGGAAATGGGCTGCGATGGGGTATTGCTCAACTCTGCGGTGGCCCATGCGCAGAAGCCGGTATTGATGGCGTCGGCCATGCGAAAAGCCATCGAAGCCGGGCGTGAAGCTTTCCTGGCAGGACGCATGCCCCGCAAGGCCTACGCGTCTGCTTCCTCCCCGCTGGACGGTATCAGTCGATAAAAAATGGCGCCGATCTTGGGGGAGAGTCGGCGCCAGGGGGAATGGGTTTTCAATACCATGACTTGCAGGATCATAATCCCCCTTCGTTCATCAAGATGACGTGAACTCCTCCGGGCCACGGTTTTTGCTACAATCGCCCCCCGCTCAACTCACCTGGCAATCCCATGCTCGACTTCATCAAACAGGATAAAGACCCGGAAACCGGCAAGGTCATGCGCAAGGTACGCAGCTTTGTGTTGCGCGAAGGCCGCCTTACCGCCGGACAGCGCAACGCCCTGGACAATCTCTGGCCACAGTTTGGCCTGGAACGGGCGGATGGCATGCTGGACCCGCAGACCGTATTTGGCCGCGATGTGCCCCGGGTGCTGGAAATCGGCTATGGCATGGGACACTCCCTGGCGGATATGGCCCAGGCCGATCCGGACAAGGACTTTATCGGTATTGAAGTGCATCGCCCGGGCGTGGGCGCCCTGTTGATGGAAATCCAGCAGCGCGGACTGAGCAACCTGCGCAGCTACTGCGATGACGCGGTGGAGATTCTCGAGCTGTGCATCCCGGATAACAGCCTGGCCCGGGTGCAACTCTATTTCCCCGACCCCTGGCACAAGAAAAAGCACCACAAGCGCCGCATCGTCCAGCCCGCCTGGGTAGCCCTGGTGCAACGCAAGCTGCAACCCGGCGGCGTGCTGCACATGGCCACGGACTGGGAAAACTATTCCGAGCATATGATGGACGTGATGAACGACGCCGACGGTTTCACTAACCTGGCCGGCGCCGGGCAGTTCTCACCACGGCCGAGCTGGCGCCCGGAAACCAAATTTGAGCGGCGCGGGGAAAAACTGGGGCACGGGGTCTGGGATCTGTTGTTTGAGAAGGGCTGAGCTGCAAGCGACAAGGCGCGGGCCAGGCCATTCCGAACGGAAACGCTCTTCTGCCCGCAATCCCAACGGATTTTCCGCGCGGAGCAGTATGTTGCCGGGTTGGCAGCGGACCGAATCTCGCGTTGCAGCTTGTAACTTGAAGCTTGCCTTCCTCAAACCTCTTTCAGCAATCTCGCACTGACGACCCCTGTCGCTCCCATCATCCCCAGCACCAGCAAGGCCCAGTCATTACCCAACATCGCCACCCCGGCACTGATGCCACCCACTGCCAGCAGCAGAACGCCGATAACGGTATTACTGACGGCGGTGTAGTCCGTTCGCTTGTTACCACCGGCCATATCGACCATGTAGGTCTTGCGGCCGATGCGCACGCCGGCATGGGCGATGGCGAGCACAAAGAAGGCCAGGGGATAGAGCCAGTGAAGCCAGTCAGTCTGCGGCCCCCAGGCGGCAAGCCCACCGGCCAGCAGACAGACCAGCGCCGCCAGCCCGCCACCGCGCACCATCACATTACGGCTGGAGGTATCGGCCATATACCCCCAGACGGTGGCGCTGACGGCACTGGCCAGGCTGGATGCCAGCACAAAGCTGCCCAGCAGGAGTGGCAGCGAGGCCTGGGCCTGGGCCACCAGCACCAGAAACGGCGAAGCCAGCGACGACGCCATCAGCAGGGCCCGGGTGATCACGAAACGCCGGAAAGGGGCATCGTTTTTCAGCAGGCCGAGACTGGCAACGGCTTCCTTGAAGGCGTTATTTCCCCCTTCGCTGGCCCCGGGAAATTCGTCCACGGTGAAGAACACCACGGCAGCGATCAGCCAGGCCACCCCTGCCGCTGTCAGCAGTGCACTGTAAAAGGCCATGGTGGGATCGGAATCCCCCCGGAAAATCACCAGCGACAGGGCAAAGGTAATGGCCCCTGACAGGGTCGCAGACAACCCGGTAAGGCGGCCGCGGCGGGATTTGGGAATACATTTGCCCTGCACATCTTTCATCGCCACCGAGCAGAAGCCCCGACTGATGCTGAACAGGATCAGCAAGCCCACAATCGTCAGGCCCGCCTCCATGCCCTCCAGCATCCACACAGCGGCGGCCATCCCCAGCACTGCCAGCCCCTGCAGGGCCGCCCCCAGTACCCAGAACCCCTTGCGTACCGGATAGCGGCGCACCATGGCGCCAATCATCAACTGGGGAATCAGCGAGCCCGACTCCCGGATGGGAACCAGCAATGCCGCCAGGGACGAGGGAGCTCCCACCGCCGTGATCAACCAGGCCAGCACGGTTTTCGGGTTGATCAGCAGATCGCCGATCTTGGTCAGGGTATTGGCGCTGATGATGCGAAAGAAATTCCCCGGCACCTCCCGGCAGGCGGCATCACTGATGTCCTTGCAGGTTCGCGCATCCTCCTCGTTGGCCACCTGGGCATAAAGGCGCTCGAGAAGATCCTGTTTTGCCATGCTTCACCCCATCTTGATCACTTTTTGACCCGGCCCTCACTGTGGCAGGCTTAGCGTGAACCCAACATATAACGACGGAGGGTAAGACGTATGTATCGGGTTTACTATCTCGTCCCCAACCTGCAACAGGTTCGCAACGCGATCTCCCGCCTGGACACCGCCGGCATCGGTGGTGAACGCATCCACGTGATGGCCCGGGATGCGGGCGAGCTGGATCGTCACGGCATCAATGCCACCACCCCCTGGGAAGATACCGACATCATGAGCAACGGCTACAGTGGTGCCACTCGCGGCCTGCTGATCGGTCTCATCGCCGGCTATGCCATTGCCTTTATCGACCCCTGGGGCGTGGACGCCCATCTGGGCGTATGGCTACTCACCGCCCTGTTCTTCACCTGCTTCGGCGCCTGGGCCGGAGGGCTACGTGGCATCTCCCATGCCAACCACCATCTGTCCCCCTACCTGCAATCCGTGAAGAACGGCAACTATCTGATTCTCATCGATGTGGACCGCAAGCATGAACGCAATCGCGTCCACCAGGCTCTGGACCATCACATCGAAATCCGCAATCAGGGCGAAGAGGAGCATTTCTCCCCCCTGGCCTGAATCACAGGCAAATTACACGCCCTGTCGCCCGGTAGTCGATTGCACGGCTACCGGGCGGGCTTTAGACTTTGCGGCATCCTTAGCAAGCGAGTCATCATGCCGCAACCGATCCCCCAAGATGCTCCATGGGCTGCCGAAGACTCCGTCGGTCTGGTCGAGCCCAGAACGCTGTCGTTTGATACGGCTCTCGAACTGGAGTGCGGTCGCACTCTTTCGTCCTATGAGCTGGTCTACGAGACCTACGGTACCCTCAACGACGACGCCTCCAATGCGGTGCTGATCTGTCATGCCCTGTCCGGCCATCACCATGCCGCCGGATACCACAGCGAGGATGACAAGCGCCCCGGCTGGTGGGATACCTGCATCGGCCCGGGCAAGGTCATCGATACCAACCGCTTTTTCGTGGTGAGCCTGAACAATCTGGGTGGCTGTCACGGCTCCACCGGGCCGGCTTCCATCAACCCGGACACCGGCCAGCCCTGGGGGCCGGATTTTCCCATGATGACGGTAAAGGACTGGGTCAACAGCCAGGCCAGGCTGGCGGATGTGCTGGGCATCTCACGCTGGGCCGCGGTGATCGGCGGCAGCATGGGCGGCATGCAGGCGCTGCAGTGGTCCATCGACTATCCGGATCGGCTCAGCCATGCGGTAGTCATTGCGGCGGCCCCGAAACTGTCCGCCCAGAACATTGCCTTCAACGAAGTGGCGCGCCAGTCGATTCTCACTGACCCCAACTTCCATGGCGGTCGCTATTACCTGCACGATACCTATCCCCGGCAGGGGCTGATCCTGGCGCGTATGGTGGGTCATATCACCTACCTGAGCGACGACGCCATGCGCATGAAATTCGGCCGCGACCTGCGTGCCGGTCGCTTTCATTTCGGCTTCGACGTGGAATTCCAGGTGGAATCCTATCTTCGCCACCAGGGGGAAGTGTTCTCGCGCAACTTCGACGCCAACACCTACCTGCTGATGACCAAGGCGCTGGATTATTTCGACCCGGCCCGGGAATTCGATAATTCCCTGGAAACCGCCCTGGCAAAACCGGAGTGCAAGTTTCTGGTCATGTCGTTCACGTCCGATTGGCGTTTTGCGCCGGAGCGCAGCCGGGAAATCGTCAACGGCCTGGTCCACGCCGGCCGCGATGTGAGCTATGCGGAAATCGACACCCCCAAGGGGCATGACGCTTTCCTGCTGGACATCCCTGAATACACCAAGCTGTTCGGCGCCTACATGCACAGGGTCGCCAACGAGGTGGAAAATGGCGTAAACCCTGTGGAGGCAGGCAACCATGCGTGATGACCTGCAACTGATCAGCGACTGGATCCCCGCGGACGCCAGCCTGCTGGACCTGGGCTGCGGCGACGGCACCCTGCTGGCCCATCTGAAACAGCACAAACAGATCCGTGGTTATGGTCTGGAGATCAACCAGGACAACCTGGCGGCCTGCTTCGAAAAAGGCGTCAACGTGCTGGAGCAGGATCTGGACGAAGGGCTGGGCAACTTCCAGAATCACCGCTTCGATTACGTGGTTATGACCCAGGCTCTGCAGGCAGTACTGCGCCCGGATCAGATCCTCAACGAAATGCTGCGCGTGGGTCGCGAGGCGATCATTACCTTCCCCAACTTCGGTCACTGGCGGGTCCGCGCCTACCTGGGCCTGAAGGGGCGCATGCCAGTGTCTTCCGCACTGCCCTACGAGTGGTACAACACCCCCAATATCCACCTGTGCACCGTGCAGGATTTCGAAACCCATTGCCGAAAAAGCAACATCCGCATCCTGGAACGCCAGGTGATCAACCGCCACCATCGCAGCGGTTTACTGGCACGGCTCTGGCCCAATCTGTTCGGGGAAATTGCGATTTATCGGGTTACGGTATAGATCGATGCTTCCAACCCACCCGGAGGAGCGTCGCTGGCGGCGCGAACCCAGTTACGAGTAACGAGAAGCGAAAACCTTCAATCTTTAGCGGCTTCCGGGTTTTGACTTTCGAAACTCGCTTCTCGCAACTCGTTACTCCACGCTCCTACGCATTAACAGATACTGGAATTGACCATGGAAAAAATCGTTCTCGCCTCCGGCAACGCCAAAAAACTCGCCGAAATGCAGCGCCTGCTGGAGCCACTGGATATCCAGGTGGTGGCCCAGAGTGAATTTTCCGTTCCGGAAGCGGAGGAAACCGGCACCACCTTTGTGGAAAACGCCATCATCAAGGCCCGTAATGCCAGCAAATACACCGGCCTGCCCGCTATCGCCGATGACTCGGGGATTGAAGTGGAAGCGCTCAATGGTGCCCCCGGGGTGTATTCAGCCCGGTTTTCCGGGGTTGGCGCCACCGACGCCAAGAACAATGCCCTGCTGGTGGAAATGCTGGCGGATGCGCCGGACGTCTCCCGTGACGCCCGTTATGTGGCGGTGATCGTGCTGATGCGCCACGAGGACGATGCCACGCCATTGATCTGTCAGGGCATCTGGAATGGGGAAATTGTCCTGGAACCGGCGGGCGACCAGGGGTTTGGTTACGACCCTCACTTTTTTGTAAGGGAAAAGAACTGCACCGCCGCCCAGTTACCGCCGGAAGAGAAAAACGCACTCAGCCATCGGGGCAAGGCCATGGCCCAATTGATCCAGGCCCTGCAGTAAGCGTCGATAGCCCCCTTCACCCGTATATCGCGCTTGACTGCTAGCATGGTTTTCACTTGTTGCAGGGATGCCACTATGACAAAACAGCAGCCTGTCGCTGCCAGCATTCTGGCTCTGGCTACCTCGCTGGCCCAGGGCAGCGGCCTGGAAGGCACCTTCCATTCACAATGGCAAAGCCGCTATGTCACCGAAGGCCGGGACAACCTGGACAGCAATCCTCTGGTGACCGCCGGGGTTGATCTGACCCACCGGGACGTTACCGCCGGGGTCTGGCAAGGCTGGGCCAACGGCAGTGATTACCGGGAAAACAATCTCTTTGTTGAATACGCGCCATACGTGGAGCGCTGGAGCCCCTATCTCAACGTCACCTACCTGCAGTTCCATCCACAGGGGCCGGACGACGTGGAAACCGGTGCCGGGTTTTCTGCACCGATCCAGCCCTGGTTATCCCTGTCACTGGATGGCACCTGGAGCAAACAGGCGTCCGGAGCTTTCTACGCTCTGACCGTGCACAGTCAACGCGAACTGGCCCCGGGATGGACAGGCAAGCTGTATCTCACCCAGACCTATGATGATGGCTATGCCAGTGAAGACTATAACGGCCCCAACCACCGGGAAGCGGGGGTACAACTGCGCTGGAAGGTACTGCCGGCTCTGGACCTGCACGCGGGCTGGCAACATAGCTGGGCCGGAGAAGACGTGCGCCGGGACGGTGGCGACGACCTGAGCTGGGGCCAGGCCGGCCTGACAAGCTACTTCTGAATACGGGCCAGCCAGCGATCCAGGGCATTGGCAAAACGCCCCTTGTCCTGGTTGGAGTAGCTGCTGGGCCCACCGGTCTGCATACCGGCGGAACGCATCTCCTCCATGAAATCGCGCATGTTGAGACGCTCGCGCACGGTATCCTTGTCCAGCCAGTGCCCGTGGGGCGTCACTGCCTCCGCCCCCTTGGCCACGACTTCCGCCGCCAGCGGAATATCCTGCGTGACCACCAGATCCCCCGGCTGACAACGGCGAACAATCTCGTTATCCGCCACATCAAATCCCTGCCCCACCTGAATGGCGCGGATCAACGGAGAGCGAGGCACCGCCACCGGCTGATTGGCCACCAGGGTGCAGGGAATCTGCACCCGCTGCGCCGCCCGAAACAACACCTCTTTCACCGGCCGCGGACAGGCGTCCGCATCTACCCAGATATGCATAAATCAGTGAACAGTTAATAGTGAATAGTTAACAGCGAAGGTCAAAAGACACACACCTCCACCCCGGCAGTTTGCTACCATACCCGAACCCAGTGAATTTTAGCTGTTCACTGTTCACTTTTAACTGTTCACTGTCCTCATGCCCCTCAAGAATCCGCCGCTCTCCCTCTACATCCACACGCCCTGGTGTGTACGCAAGTGCCCTTATTGCGACTTTAATTCCCATGAGCGGGGCGAATTGCCGGAGGCGGCTTATCTGCGGGCATTGTTGGCGGACCTGGACCAGGACCTGCCGCTGATCGGGGATCGGACAGTGGAAACCGTCTTTATTGGCGGTGGCACGCCAAGCCTGCTGTCCGGCGATTTTTATCGGCAGCTGTTTCAGGGTATCCGGCAACGGCTGCTGTTGAGTGAACAGGCTGAAATCACCCTGGAGGCCAACCCCGGCACCGTGGAAGCCGGCCGATTCGCCGGCTTTCGCGAAGCCGGCATCAACCGGCTGTCGATCGGGGTGCAAAGTTTCAATAACACCCATCTACAGGCCCTGGGGCGGATCCATGACGCCAGTGCCGCAATCCAGGCCGCCCGCCAGGCCAGGGAGGCCGGCTTCACCACCTTCAACCTGGATATCATGCATGCACTACCCGGTCAGACCCGGGCACAGGCGCTGGACGATCTTCAACAGGCCATGGCGCTGCAACCGACTCACCTGAGCTGGTATGAGCTGACCATCGAGCCCAACACGGTCTTCTTCCGTTCTCCACCGGATCAGCCAAGTCCGGACCATATGGCCGATACCGAACAGGAAGGCTTTGCGCTGCTCGCCAGCCAGGGCTACCAACGCTATGAAGTCTCCGCCTTTGCCAGGGACGGTCACGCCTGCCGCCATAATCTGAATTACTGGCAGTTCGGGGACTATCTGGGCATCGGGGCCGGCGCCCACGGCAAGATCACCGACACCCACCACGGCACCATTCACCGCTATCAGAAAACCCGCAAGCCGGAAGATTACCTGGCTGATCCGCAGCAGGCCCGTCGCCAGTATCACCCCGTGGCCAGGGAAGACCGGCTATTCGAAGCCCTGATGAACGGGCTGCGACTGGTGGAAGGAGTCCGGTTACAGACTGTAGAGGACAACACGGGGCTTCCTGCGGCACAATGGACTCATTATCTGGGGGAACTCCGGCAACAGGGCTTGCTGGAGATCACCGATCAGCGAGTGCATTGCACCGAAAAGGGCATGCACCACCTGAACGGGGTATTGGCAAGGCTGGCCGAGGCACTGTCGTAAAGCGCTTGAACCACCCTGCAATGCTATTCAACATTGTTTCCATGCATCACGATAGATACCGACTATGATGAAGACACGGAGCGGGCGCGAACAGGCGCTGGCAGAACGCGAACAACTGTTTATCGAAGCCACTCGCCAGCAACTGTGCAATGAAGGCCTGCTCGGCATTCAAATGGCGGCCATTGCCCGCAGCTGCAATTTTGCCACCGGCACCCTTTATCATCATTTCGCTTCAAAAGAAGATCTGCTGATCGCCGTCTGCACGGAACTGACCACCACCCGCCGGGATTACTTCCAGCGCGTCGCCGACTCCGACCTGAGCACCCGTGACAAGATGCTGGCCTTTGCCGTGGCCTATGCCCTGTTTGCCCAACATTACCCGGAACACTTCCGGCTGGAACAATATGTCATGACCGAAGTGGTCTGGCAGGCAGCGTCCGCCAGTCGCCGGGAACAGCTTCTGGAAGCAACCCAACCCATCGGCCGCATGGTGGAACAGGTGGTCAAGGACGCGATCAAGGACGGTGAACTGGAAGCCCATGGCCTGGCGCCACTGGCTTTCAGCATCGGCCAGTGGTCCATGAGCATGGGCATGCACACCCTGATCCATGCGGAAGGTATTCTGGATATGTATGACCTAAAAGATCCCTACCGGATGCTGCTGCGCAATATCCAGCTGCAGCTCAATGCCATGCAGTGGCAACCGCTGGCAGATGACCCCTTTGATGATGGTGCGCTCGACCAGAAAGTCGACGATCTATGCAAGGTACTTTTCAGCGATCTATGCACTGAAAAGCAACACTGCCTCGCACTAGGCTAATTTAAATCCATCAAACCCGGCGCCTAACTTGACGACTCAAACCCTGTCTTTGGCATCTTTTTATTAAATTAAACAAGCAACACAAAACCGAAATTGGACCACTACAATTAACACCCCCTCATAAAAAAACGGCCTAAGCACTTGGGTACTTAGGCCGTTTTTAATTGCTAGTATTACTGCATCAGTTAACCGGCACGATCCGGGTCACTGCTTGACCAGATGGAGGATCCACCGTTATCACGAGTGGCAAGAAGTTCTGCCCCTCCGGATTTTTTGTGAATGCGAATGAACAGAACGCAGGTTCTGTAGTAGAGCCAATCGTGCACTCCGTGGCACCCGCAGATATCAGCATATCACCAGGATCAACCGAGATAGTTGTACCCTGCTCAGGAGCATTACCATTCAGGTCTGCCACCATGGGAGAGATTGTAAAACCTCCCACATCTGCATAAGTGACGCTTTGAATAAAGCCTTCAGGTGACACCGTTACGCCATTCACGGGAGCGCCAGCGACAGAGTTAACAAAAAGTGCATCAGCCCACCCTTGCGGGGATTCATTACTTCCACTCGCAAGCCAAGCCTGCTGAGAAACCCATTCGGAGTTACTCAAATCTGCATTACCCATAAAGGGATAAAGTTGAGTATCAGATGTAGATGATACAATCACAATTTGTCTTCTCACATAGATCCGACAATCCCCGCCTTGAGCACAATCACCGTTAATACCGTTATATTGGCCATTACGCTGCTGGTAGCTTCCCTCATTTTCAATATTGAAGAAAACATTATTGGGAGGAACGCCGTATAAACCGGTTTCGTTGGCATCCACGAATGGATCTGGCAAATCCACGTATACCCGATCACTGTTATCCGCGGCAGTCCCCCATATTGAGTCACCATTCGTGTCGATGAATGATTCGACTCCAGGCGTATAGACGAGCACCGTACTGCGGCCGAAACGATCATGCAGCCCACAATAACCCCGGGCAACACCGTACTGCGATACAAACTCGCCTGGTTGCTGCGCGCTGGCGCATGCCCTTGCCTTTTTAAAGGGATCAAATTTCTCTTCCCGCAATCCCTGGCTATTCCAGGTCACAGAGCAGGTTCCCTCTACGGTCTGACAGCTGGAACCGATTTTACCCAGCTCCGCCACAAACTGAATGTTGGTACCGTCAGGTACAGGGTTACCAAACTGGTCCGCAGCGCTTGCCGTAACCTGAGATGGCGTATTCACGAACGAGCCGCCACCTGGAGATGGGTTTGCCGAACTAACAGCAATTCGAAAGTTTTCCTGAACCGGCAAGCCTGCACTTATTGATAGAGCATTTGTACTGGTGGTGACGGTTGGGAGGGCTGTGAGCGTCGCCTGGACTGCCAACGATGTAGGCACCGTACCGGAATTCACCTGCACGCTGACCTCACCCTGAGAGTTGCTCTGGCGTACGATTTCCGTTTGGCCGCCGGCAAACACAATTCCGCCGATAGTGGTCGAGAGGGTGAACGTGACATCCGCAGGAGAAGTAAGCGGCGTGCCATTCTCGTCTTTCAACAGGAAAAACAGGGTGGCACTTTCCTGACCGCCCACCGATGCAGACCCTTTGATGCTCAGCTGCCCGTCAGCCGGGTCCGAGCCAAGATATTCAATGGAAGACGGCGCCGCATTTTCGATGGCAATAGTGGCGGACTGTGCCTGAAGCTGCTCACCGTTCACTGTAGCAAACGCACGGACACTGTCGGAATCACACCCTGCACCAGCAGTATAGGTCACCGTGACGACACCGCTGCGAGCAATTTTGCTTGCCTCCACCTGAGACGTGCCACAATTTACGCTCTGGAAAGTCACTTCCGTTTCGTCAGTGTAGGCAGTACCCGCAGTGACATTGCGGAGGTTGCCGGTGACGGTAATCGTGCTTCCGGCAGCAATATCATCATTACTGAGGCCCAGCACGCCTTGCTGGAAGTTGACCCCGTCATCGAAACCAAATTGCACTTCGTCCTGTACCGCATTGAAAACGCGTTCTTCAACAACGGTCTGGTTATCAAAATCCGTGGTTGCCTGAATCGTGCCCGCACCAGAGTCGTTACCGATATCCAGGGACACCGTTGCCTGGCCAGATGCATTGGTGAGCACTTTGCCCGTGGAGGGCGACAACGTCCCCAAATCTGTAGAGAAAACCACAATTTTGTTTTGCTGCGTCGCACCCGCGGAGTTTCTCACCTCAACAGTAATATTCTCGGGTTGAGAAGAATTGATCTCCGTGGGCATCTGCACAAAGGAAATTGTACCAACCTGGACATCGCTGCCGGACCCATCGGTAACGAAATTCACCGTAGCATTAAGGTTCCCGTAGGATGCGGTGGCCGTGGCAGCGCCCGCAGATGATCCCGCCGACAGGTTCACGCTGGCACAACCATCATTCTGCGTCAGCGCGGTGCCGGAAGCAGGGGAAATCACACCCAGTGAGGTCTGAAATACAATAACTTCACCCTGAACCGGGTCACCTTCAGAATCCACCAGGCACCCTTTTAACAGGCCCAGCTGGTCACGACTCACTTCGGATATGTTGACGGTATCATTCTGATCACGCAGCACCAGAGACAATGCATTACTGTTATCAACGGTGCCGCCGCCGCCAGTGGCGTCGCCCAGGGTTTCAAAGTTCACAATAGCCCGAGCGTCAGAGTCCGGAATACCAGCAATCAGCTGACCAGCGCCCTCTACATCTCCGGCTCGCAGAACAATGGTCGCCACCCCATTCGCGTCCGTCAGCGCGGTACCACCTTCAGGTGACAACTCACCCAAAGAGGCCTGAAATTCGACGATGATGTTTTCCTGCGGAGCTCCATTTTGGGTAACCCTCGCTCTGGCCCTTGCAGGATTATTCGCTGAGATAGGGTTCATGGCGCTGCCGATAGCGCCTCCGGCGAGGTCACTCAAGCTAACGGTCACAGAAAACCCAGAACCATCACCAGTACCCGGGGTGCCGCCGTTTCCAGGAATCAGGTCCTTACTGCTACCGCCGCCACATGCGGAAATCATCAAGGCCAGCAGACCCAACATAAAACCTGCCAGCAACCTCAAGGGCGCCTTGTTTATCTGAGACATTTCCTTCCCCCACTTCAAAACTGATGAACCAGGCCGACTGATGGGCCTTTGTAAGTTACGTCCCCGATATCGTAATACTGGGTATATTCCACATTGACACCGAGGTGTTCACCAAATATGACATCGGCCCCCACTCCATAGGAGACGTCCTCAATAGTATTTTTGAAAGTCCTGACGGCTCTTTCAATCTTTTCTTCCGCTGCGGTAAAACCAACCAGGGCATAGGGTCGTACCGAACCAAACCGATACCCCAGACCCAAATACGCGCCCGCATGATAATTAAAACGGTACTTGGAGTTATCAGAAGCTTCGTCCGTAAGAGTAGTTCCCAGCCGCATTTCCGCACTGACATACTCGTTGATATGGCCGCCCAAACGGGCAAACACTTCGCCGGTATCAAAATCGTCACTGCCGAAGAAACGATCATCCTGTTCAAGCTGGGTATAGTTGATTCCGATAAAACCGTCGTCTGCCGTTGCCAGACATGGCATCAGTACCAGCAAGGTAGCGGCCCCCGCAAATACTCTCATTGTTCTCTCCTTAGCGTCCGCAAAGCCCCGGACGTTTCTTATTTTACAAATGGGTCAGAAGACTAGTAATCCGTTGTGTTCTGGGCAGGGGTACAGCCCAGGCAACGCAGGAATGTTGAGCGAGCAGGCGTTTTTACCAACACTTCGGCAGCTTCGTCTTCATTTTTTCCCAAAAGCGTAAAAGGCAGGGAAACCGTATACACAGCAGTGCCAACGATTGTCGCCCCCAGCATCAGCGGACGCACCAGGACGGTATCCGCTATCATGGCAATTTCCCCTGGCCGGTTTCCGTCGATGTCATCCATCTGGCTAGCCTGGGCTGCAACTGGAGACATTGCCCCAAAAGCCATGCTGATCGCGAGTGCGGATGCCACTACCGGGCGCTTTGCTCGCTTCATGGTGAGTCCCTCTTTGAGTCTTGATTCTTATAGTTAAAGTATCGCTAACATTATTACTGCTAAGTCGTTAATATTCCGACAATTGCATCACAATCTACACCTTTGTTCGTAGCCCAGCAATAGGGAGAATGATCAATTCATGACCAGCGGCAGCCGGGTGCGGACCAGGTCTCATCCTAGCGCTGACATTGCGGACAGTAGCTGGTGCTCCGTTGACCGTGACGATCGGCCTTGAGCAGGGTCCCGCACTGCAAGCAAGGCTGGCCCGCCCGACCATAGACATGGAGGGACTGGGCAAAATAGCCGGGCTGACCATCGGCGCGGGTAAAGTCTTTCAGGGTGGTGCCACCGGCCCCAATGGCCCGAGCCAAGACAGCCTTGATGGCATCCGCCAGACGCTGATAACGCTCACGTGAAATACGCCCTGCTGGCCGGGACGGGTGAATGCCGGCGAGAAACAGGCTTTCCTGCGCGTAAATATTGCCCACCCCGACCACCGTGGCGTTGTCCATAATGAAGCTTTTCACTGCCACTTTTCGCCCCCGGGAGCGGCGGAACAACCCGTCACCATGGAAATCCTCACCCAGCGGCTCCGGCCCCAGGGCCGCCAGCAATGCATGGGGCTCAGCGCCCGGCTGATACAACACACTGCCAAAACGACGGGGGTCGTTGAAACGCAGCACCTTGCCGCTGTCCAGCAGCAGATCCACATGGTCATGCTTGCGCAATGGCAATGCCGCGTCCACCACTCGCAAGGTGCCGGACATGCCCAGATGGATCATCAACTGTCCGGCCTCCAGCTCAATCAGCAGGTACTTGGCGCGACGACGCAAGGCGATAACCGGACAATCCTTCAGCCCATAGAGCGCCTCACTGACAGGCCAGCGCAACCGGGATTCACGAACCGTAACGGCGCTCAGGATGCGGCCTTCCAGGTGGGGGCGAATGCCCCTGAGGGTGGTTTCCACTTCAGGTAATTCGGGCATGGAGAAAGCAGTAAATAGTTAATAGTTAACAGTGAATAGTTAAAATTCACCCGCTTCGGGTATGGTAGCACCACCGGGGCCAACAGATGCGCCCTGTTTGTCGCTGTTAACTTTTCACTGTTCACTATTAACTGCTATGTCCGTTTCCTACTGGCTCGGTGTCGACACCGGCGGCACCTTTACCGACTTTGTGCTGCTCGGCGACGGCGAGCCGCGTATCCACAAGGTGCTGTCCACCCCCTCGGCTCCCGAGCAGGCCATCCTGCAAGGTATCGCCGAGCTTGGACTCAAGGACGCCATGGCCGCGGGCCAGCTGGCCATCGTTCACGGCACCACCGTGGCCACCAATGCGGCACTGGAAGGCAAAGGCGCACGCACAGTACTGATCACTAATCATGGACTGGAAGACATTCTGCGCATTGGCCGTCAGAACCGAGCCGAGCTCTATAACCTGACACCGACGCCACCGCCCTCGATGCTGGACACAGTGAATGTTGAAGGCAGCCCTGCCCGGCTCGACGCCCGGGGCAAGGAAGTCATACCGCTCAGTGACGCGGACCTGACGCAACTGGTAGAGAAGGTGCTCGCTCATCAGCCCCAATCCGTGGCTCTGTGCCTGCTGTTCTCCTATCTCAACCCCGCCCACGAGCAACGCATCCGCCAGGCCCTGGAGGCAGCCGGACTGCCGGTCAGTGCGTCCCATGCCATTCTGCCGACTCGGGGAGAATACGAGCGCGGCATGGCTACCTGGCTGAACGCCTGGCTGGCCCCCAAGGTGGCAGATTATCTGCAGCGACTTCAGCAGGCCACAGACCCCGCGCCTCTGGCCATCATGCAATCCCATGGCGGCACCATTGCCTCGGACCAGGCCGCCGGGCTGGCGGTCAATCTGCTGCTGTCCGGCCCTGCCGGCGGTCTCGCCGCCGCCAGGCGCCTGGGGGAGCAACTCCGGCAGCCCCGATTGATGACGTTCGACATGGGCGGCACGTCCACCGACGTGGCCCTCCTGGACGGCGACCTGCGTCTTACCCAGCAGGGCCATATTGGCCCCTATCCAGTGGCGGTCCCCATGGTGGACATGCATACCATTGGCGCCGGTGGCGGTTCACTGGCCTATGTGGATGATGCCGGCCT
>NZ_LWEJ01000246.1:0-29739 GCF_001635525.1 Alcanivorax sp. HI0007 | reverse complement strand
GGCGATTGATCGCCGTGGCCGTACTGCTGGTGGTCACCGCCGCGCCGCTGATGTACTTCTTTGTCATGCACGACTACCAGCGCAACCGGGTGGACACCTTCCTGAACCCGGAAGCCGACCCGCGGGGTACCGGCTGGAACATTATCCAGTCGAAAACCGCCATCGGTTCCGGCGGCGTAGATGGCAAAGGCTGGCTGGACGGCACCCAGTCCCGTCTGGATTTTCTGCCGGAATCCTCTACCGACTTCATCCTGGCCGTCCTGAGCGAAGAGTTCGGTCTGGTGGGCGTCACCCTGTTGCTGATGGTTTATCTGGTGATTGTGGGACGGGGTTTCTTTATCAGTTGGCAGGCGCAGGACACCTTTTCCCGCCTGTTTGCCTCCAGCCTGACGATGACATTTTTTATTTATATTTTTGTGAACATCGGCATGGTGTCCGGACTCTTACCCGTGGTGGGGGTACCGTTACCCCTGATCAGCTACGGCGGCACCTCTATCGTTACCTTGCTGGCCAGCTTTGGCATGCTCATGTCGATTCACACCCATCGGCGACTGATGAGTTATTAGAAGCGAGGAGCGAGTTGCGAGAAGCGAAAACCCTGAAAAAAACGGTGTTACTCTTCGCTCTTCCCAACTCGCAACTCGTAACTCGCCTTTTTCATCCAGCCGGGCACAAAACCGCCACAACGCGGTCAATGGATATAACGAAAACAGGAGATCACCCTTTGCGTCGTTCCTATCAAGCCATTCTGGCCACAGCACTGCTCTGTACATCCCTGCCGAGCCTGGCTGAGCATACCTGCCCGCAAAACAATGATTACCTACAGCGGGATCTGGCCAAAACCATGATTCGTGAGCTGGTGGCCGAAGGGGGTGATGAGGCCCGTATTCGCCAGGTGCTCGGCAGTGCCGAATGCCAGCCGAAAATTCTGGAGTCCATTGCCCGTCCGGCGGAAAAAACCCACACCTGGGCGACTTATCAGAAAATATTCCTGCAGGAGAGCCGGGTGCAGAAAGCGGTGGAATTTTACCGCGAACACGCCGATACCCTGGCCCGGGCCGAACAGACCTATGGGGTTCCCCAGGAAATCATCCTGGCCATCATCGGCGTGGAAACCCGTTACGGGCAGTATATGGGCTCCTACCGGGTGGTGGACGCCCTGGCCACCCTGGGATTTGACTACCCGCCGCGGGCCAGCTTCTTCCGCAAGCAGCTCAAAGCCCTGTTTGAGCTGGAGCAAAAGGCCCATATCGATGCCAACGTCATCACCGGCTCCTACGCCGGCGCCATGGGTTATGGCCAGTTTATCCCCACCAGCTACCAGGCCTATGCCGTCGACTTTGACAACGATGGCGTCACCGACCTGGTGAACAACCCGGTGGATGCCATCGGTTCCGTGGCCAACTACTTCCATGAGCATCGCTGGCAGCCGGACCTGCCGGTGGCGGCCCGCGCTCGTGTGGAAGGCAGTGGCTATCAACCGCTGGCGAAAAAAGGCTATAAGCCATCTTTCACCCTGGATCAGGCCCGCCAGGCGCAGGTGTCGCCAATCAGCTGCGAAGGCAGCGGCGTAAAGAGCGAATACTGCTTTGATCTGCCGGGAGACACCCGTGTCGCCCTGCTGGACCTGGAAGGCCTGCAAGGCACCGAGTTCTGGCTGGCCACCGATAATTTCTACGTCATTACCCGCTACAACCACAGTCGCCTCTACGCCATGGCCGTGCTACAACTGTCTCGAGAGATCGCTGCAGCCCTGGAGACCCACTAATGATGCGACTGGCATGGGCGTTGGCCACCTGCACGCTGCTGGGCGCCTGCGCCACCACCCCGGGCCCTTCTTCCTCCGGCAATAGTGTCCCCGACGATACTGTCAAAAACGGAGCACCGGGGTCGGACCGCTACAGCATGGACCAGGATACGCCACCGAAGGAACGGCGGGACGTCTCACAACTGCCTGAACCGGTGCCCAAGAGCGAGCCCCGCAGCCGCTATGGCAACCCGGATACCTACAGTGTCTGGGGCAAGACCTACCGGGTGCTCCCCAGCGCCGAAGGCTACCAAGCCGAGGGGCTGGCGTCCTGGTACGGTCAGAAATTCCATGGCCACCGTACCTCCAGCGGCGAATCCTTCGATATGTACCGCTTCACCGCCGCCCATCGCAGCCTGCCCCTGCCCACTTATGCCCGCGTCACCAATCTGGATAACGGCAAGAGCCTGGTAGTGCGAATCAACGATCGCGGCCCCTTCCATGAGGACCGCATCATCGATCTGTCCTGGGCCGCCGCCGTGCGGCTGGGGATTGAACAGGCTGGCACCGGCCGGGTCAGAGTGGAAACCATCAGTGCGACCCCGGATCCCTCCCTGCCCGCAAGCAAAATACCCACGGCGGTGCGTGCCGCCGTGGACAGCCCGCCCCCGAACACCGGCAGCGAACCAAGACTGTTTCTTCAGGCCGGGGCCTTTCAGGACCGTGCTGCCGCAGAACGCATGCAGCAGAGCCTGCGGGAACAGCTGGGCCTGAGCAGCGAAATCCGCTCGGGCAAGGCGCTGCATCGCGTCTGGATCGGCCCCTATACGGACGACCAACAACGCCAACAGGTGCGTCAAACCATGGCCGACGCCGGGTTCGAACGGCCGGTGCCCATTACGCCCTGACAGGCAGTTTGGGCAAACTAAGCCGTTCCTCCGGTTAACAGCTCGGTTGCGCTCATCTAGAATGCAGCCATCCCGTGATGTCGGGGAATTTTTGCCCTTTTCTCTGTCAAAGACGCTCAGGGCTTCCCCCTTCGACTCACAGACCCCTGAATTTTCAGGCTGACAAGGACACAACAGGCAGGAAATCCATGCGCCCCCAGTCGTTTCGCTCTACCTTTTTTATCATCGTTGCCCTTCTCGGCACCCTGATGTCCCTGCAGGCCCAGGCCAGCACGGTCCCTCGGGCTCCGCAGGTTGATGCCCGTGGCTACCTGCTGATGGATGCGGCCAGCGGCAACATCATCGTCGAGCACAATGCGGATCAGCGGCTCCCTCCCGCCAGCCTGACCAAGATGATGACGGCATACATCGCCGAGGCAGAATTGCAGAAAGGCAATATCTCCGAACAGGATATGGCCCCGATCAGCGTACAGGCCTGGAAAATGGGCGGCTCACGGATGTTTGTCCGCGAAGGCACCCGGGTACCCGTTGGCGACCTGCTGCGTGGCATCATCATCCAGTCCGGCAACGATGCCAGCGTGGCAATGGCGGAATTCATTGCCGGCTCGGAAGACGCCTTTGCCGACCTGATGAATCAACACGCTCGTCGCCTGGGCATGAAAGACAGCCACTTCGTCAATTCCACCGGCTGGCCGGCTGAAAACCATTACACCACCGCCCGTGATATGGCCATTCTGGCCCGCGCTATCACCCGCGACTTTCCCGAACACTACGACATTTACGCGGAGAAGGAATACACCTACAACGGCATCACCCAGCAGAACCGTAACCTGCTGTTGTGGCGCGATCCCAGCGTGGACGGTCTGAAAACCGGCCATACCGAAGAAGCCGGTTACTGTCTGGTATCGTCCGCAGAGAAAGACGGCATGCGCTTGATTACCGTGGTCATGGGCACCGACTCGGAATCTGCCCGCGCGCGCGAGTCCCAGAAACTGCTCACTTACGGGTTCCGTTTCTTCGAGACCTACAAGGCCTACAGCGCCGGGGATATTCTCGATACCGTGGATGTCTGGATGGGCGAGAGCAAACAGCTGCGCCTGGGCCTGGCTGAAGATCTGGTGTTGACCATTCCCCGTGACAGCCATGAAAGCCTGAAAGCGGAAATGACGGTGAACCCGCAATTGAAAGCCCCTATCGTGCAGGGTCAGCAATACGGCACCGTGACCGTTCGTCAGAACAACGACGTGCTGATGGAAAAGCCCCTGGTTGCCCTGGAAAACATTGAAGAGGCCGGCATCTTTACCAAGCTCTGGCATCATGTTCTGCTGTTCTTCAAGGGGCTGTTTTAAGCACGCCTGATGCTCGAGGCCTGACACCCCACTGGCGGCGCCAAGCGTCAGACTGTCAGAGGAAACGACATGTCCCAGGTCTATCTCAATGGCGCCTTCATGGCGCCAGAAGAGGCTCGGATCTCTCCAATGGATCGGGGTTTTCTGTTTGCGGACGGCATCTATGAAGTGATTCCGGCCTTTAACAGCGTATTGTTCCGCTTCGAGGAGCATCTGCAACGGCTGGAACGGTCCCTGCGTGAAGTGGAAATCCGCAACCCCTTCTCGCCCGCACAGTGGCAGGCGCTGTGCGAAGAACTGATCGCACGCAATGGCGGCGGCAACCTTTCCGTCTACCTTCAGGTTACCCGTGGCACCGCTCCCCGGCGCGACCACGCCTTCCCCACGCCACCGGTGTCTCCCACCGTGTTCATGATGACCAGTCCCATCGCCGTTCCCGCCGCCGATAGCCCGGACACCGCCACGGGGGGCAAGGCCATCACCCGGGACGATATCCGCTGGGCCCGCTGCGATATCAAATCCATTTCCCTGCTGCCCAACAGTCTGTTGCGGCAACAGGCAGCCACCAGCGGAGCCATGGAAACCATTCTGCTGCGCGATGGCTTCGTGACCGAGGGCTCCGCCAGCAACGTCTTCATCGTGCTCGACGGCACCATCCTCACTCCGCCAAAAAATCATGCCATTCTGGGCGGCATCACCCGCGATCTGGTAGTAGAATTATGCGCCCGACACAGCCTGCCCTTTGCGGAAACAGAAATCACCGAAGCCCAGTTGCGACAGGCAGAAGAGATCTGGATCACCAGCTCCACCCGGGAAGTGGTGCCGATCACGCAATTGAATGAGGCTGTGGTAGGCAACGGCAAACCCGGCGCCATGTGGAAAACACTGGCCCGGCACTATATCGATTTTAAACGCCGCCTGTGCGGCCTGGACCAGGAGTAAGCCATGGCGATTCAGGAACACCTCTGGGAGTTTCCCCACGATATGCAACTGAAGGTCATGGGCCTGGCGGACTCACCCCTGGAAACCGTATTAATCGAGATCCTTGAAACACACCTCGAGGACTTCGATGCTGACAACCACCTGGCGCGCAAGCCCAGTAGCAAAGGCAATTTTGTTTCCTTCACTGCCCAGGTGACCATGCGCAATCGCGAGCAGGTGGAAGCCATCTACAAAGCGCTCAATGAGTGCCCGCACGTGAAGATGTCGCTCTGACGTCACTCTCCCCAAACGCAGGGTTGGCAGAAAAATCCCGGACCAGGTTGCGAAAGCTGTCATTCCCTGTGTGTTTCACCGGCGCCATTACACAATTTAACCCTTGGTCACAGCCCGACACGCAAGCCTCACCAAGCCACCATTGGTTTGGTACCCGCGTGCCCGTATGGTCCCACCTATAAGAAGAATGTAACGGGATCACAAAAATGAAAACGCTGACCTTATTGTGTCTGTGCAGTTGCTTGCTGATTTTGGTCGCTGTTGATCTGCCGAGCCCCACGTCCCAAACGGTTCATTCCGTCAATATGCCCCATTCTGCGGACATTGTTCCCGCCATGCCGCGCAGCCCGCATATCCAGCAAAGCGTCCACGGCACCCCCGTACATTTCGACGCCTTTGAAACCATCAAACTTCGCGATGACGACCAGGACGGTATCGAGTACGGCATCAGCGTTGAGGAACTGAATCTGCATCTGGTAAACCAGAGGACAGGGAATCGCCTGATCTAGGCTAGTTATTCTGGTTCGATTGTTGTTACCCCAAACGGGGTCTGCCTTAAGCCCGGCTTTGCCGGGCTTTTTTTATTTCAGCTGCAAGCGATAAGCTTCAAGCCGCAACGCGAAGAAGCTCCTTTGCACCCATGAATTCCCACAGACTCCGCGCTGCCTGGCTCTATCTGTAGGAGTTCCTCTTGAGGGACGAACCGAGCGTAGCGAGGCGGCAGAGCTCAACGGCTATCCACCATGGTTTCTGCGGAGACCTGTCGAGCCTTGATATTCCTGATCGCCCTACGGTCGATTTCCGCGCAAGCGCGGTTCGCACCTCAAGAGGTACTCCTACAGCGGCTTCGTAGAAACGCCAAGGTACCGGGAACTTTCTAACCTTTCCCTATCCAACCGAGCGTAGCTTGTAGCTTGTAGCTTGTAGCTTGTAGCTTGTAGCTTGTAGCTTGTAGCTTGTAGCTTGTAGCTTGTAGCTTGTAGCTTGTAGCTTGTAGCTTGTAGCTTGTAGCTTGTAGCTTGTAGCTTGTAGCTTGTAGCTTGTAGCTTCTCGCTGCCTTTATACTTCCCCCATGAACGATGCCTTGATTCGCTATCTCCCCCGGGTGGATTACACCCCCTGCTGGCAGGCCATGCGCACGCTAACCGATGGCCGTACCGCCGACACTGCCGACGAGCTCTGGGTGCTGGAACACCCACCGGTGTTCACCCTGGGTCAAGCCGGCAAACCGGAACATGTGCTCAATGCCGGCGAGATCCCGGTGGTCAACAGCGACCGGGGCGGGCAGGTGACTTACCACGGCCCCGGGCAGACGGTGATCTACCTTATGCTGGACATTAAACGCCTGGGACTCGGCAGCCGGGGGCTGGTCAGTGCCATTGAGCAGGGCATCATCGATTTTCTGGCCAGCCACGGCATCGACGCCGCCAACCGTGACGACGCTCCCGGTGTCTATGTGCAAGGCGCCAAGATTGCCTCACTGGGGTTGCGCATCCGCCGGGGCGCCAGTTATCACGGCCTGGCCATCAACCGCGACATGGACCTGTCTCCCTGGCAGCGCATCAACCCCTGCGGCCATGTTGGCCAGCCCATGACCACCCTTAGCCAGCAGGGCGTGGTGCTGGATCGCCACACCATGGAGCAACAGCTGGTGACGTTATTAGCCAAACGTCTGGGGCTGGCGCCACGGACAGCCCCCTTGCCAGACTGGTACAATGACGTTTCCGAATTTTCGCCGGCCCACAGCCCGGCACCCTGACAGTAACGGACACCCCATGAGCGAGCAGGCACAGGCCAAGCGCAAGGTTCAGATCGGCGACAAGCTGCGTGGTGCAGACAAGGTACGCACCATTCCCATGGTCAATGAAGAGACCGGCTACCAGCGGAAGCCGGACTGGATCCGTGTGCGCGTCCCCGCCAACGGCGAGATCCAGCGCATCAAGTCCATGCTCCGCGAGCAGAAGCTGCACACCGTCTGCGAGGAAGCCGCCTGTCCCAATCTGCCGGAATGTTTCGGCGGCGGCACTGCCACCTTCATGATCATGGGCGACATCTGCACCCGACGTTGTGCCTTCTGTGATGTGGGCTTTGGCCGCCCCAACGCCCTGGACCCGGAAGAGCCCCTGCATCTGGCCGAATCCGTGGAAAATCTGGGGCTCAAGTATGTGGTGATCACCTCCGTGGACCGGGACGATCTGGCCGATGGGGGCGCCGAGCATTTTGCCGAATGCATCCGCCAGGTTCGCGCACGCACGCCGCAGACCAAGATTGAAATCCTCACCCCCGACTTCCGCCCTTGCCTGGATACCGCCGTGGATATTCTGGTGGACACGGCGCCAGATGTGTTCAACCACAACATCGAAACGGTCCCGGAGCTGTACAAGCACATCCGCCCCGGCGCGCGTTACCAGCATTCACTGGACCTGCTGCAGCGCTACAAGGCACGCCGCCCGGACGTGAGCACCAAGAGCGGCATCATGGTGGGCCTGGGTGAAACCTTCGAACAGGTGATCAACACCATCAAGGACCTGCGCACCCACGATGTGGACATGCTGACCATTGGTCAGTACCTGCAGCCCAGCAAACACCACGCGCCGGTGGCCCGTTTCGTTCACCCGGACGAATTCCGCGAATATGCCCGTGTGGCGGAGGAGCTGGGCTTCCGCTCTGTGGCATCCGGCCCCATGGTGCGCAGCTCCTATCACGCAGACCTGCAACACAAAGGCATTGATGTGGGAATCCACAAACCCGCCTGATGCCGCCCCGCTCCAGCGCAGGAGTCGCGATGAATTTACATTTCATCGCGATTCCCCCCGCTGACCCGGCCCCGGCTTTGGTTTACGCTAGGGCCAGTTATTTTCTTGTGCCGTTCTACTTTCCGCCACTATCTGGCCAGGTCTGCTCATGTCTCACCCGGTTGCCGTCAAGGCACGCTTTTTACGATTGCTGTCAGCACTTTCATGCCTGACCCTGTTGAGCATGCTGGGCGCCATTCCCGCCCATGCCGGTTCACCCACCCCGCTTCTGGCTCCGGTACTGGAGGCAGCCAAGAATCTGCAGCTGGCCGACGAGCACCTGGCGGTCACCGCCATTCCCCTGAACGGCCCTGGTGATGCCCGCTTTCTGAATGCGGATACCCCCTTCAATCCCGGCTCCATCATGAAAGTGGTCACCACCTATGCGGCCCTGGAGCTGCTCGGTCCCACCTATCAGTGGCATACCCGGCTGTACACCGACGGCAAGATCAGTGGAAACACCCTGCAGGGCAACCTCTACTTCGCTGGCAGTGGCGACCCGAAACTGACCGAAGAGCGACTCTGGCTGTTGATGCGCGAGCTGCGCGCCATGGGCATTGACCATATCCAGGGTGACCTGGTGCTTGACGCCAGCGCCTTCAATCTGCCCAACGGTATTCCTGACTTTGATGATGACGGCGACAACCCCAATGCGCCCTTCCTGGTTGAACCCCACGCTTTGCTTACCAACCTGAATGTGTTGCGCATTCGTTCCCGCGCTGACGAGAGAGGCATCCATACCTGGACCGAACCCACCCTCAATGGGGTAGAGATCGATAACCGGATGGTCTTCAAGGATTACGGCCAGTGCCCGCGACGCTACCAGTTCGATTACCAACCGACCCTGACCGAAAATGGCCACACCCGCATCACTGTCACCGGCGTGCTGCCCAAAGGGTGCTCCACCAGCAGCTACCTGTCCGTCATGGACCAGGGCGACTACACCGGCGCTCTGATCACCGGCCTGTGGCAGCAACTGGGCGGCACTCTCACCGGTCAGATACGTCAAGGGCTGCGCCCCCGTGATGCCAACACCGAACTGCTCGCCACCACTTCCTCGCGAGACCTGGTCACCATGGTTCGTGACATCAACAAGTGGAGCAATAACGTGATGGTCCGCCAGCTGTTCCTCAGCCTGGGCGCCAAATTCCGTCAACCTGGAGACCGGGACGACCTGGCAGCGGCGGAAAGAACCATCCGCGAATGGCTGGCCACCAAGGGCATCGACAGCCAGGGCATGGTGTTTGAAAACGGCTCCGGCCTATCGCGCCTTGAACGGATCTCTGCCCGGCAGATGGCCAGCCTGTTGCAACAAGCCTGGGAAAGCCGTTTTGCGGCTGAGTTGATCGCATCCCTGCCGCTGATCGCCATGGACGGCACCATGCGCCGGCGGCTTGGCAAGGCCGGCATGGCCGGCCTCGGCCATATCAAGACGGGCTCACTGAAAAACGTACGTTCCATCGCTGGCTTCACCCGGGATGAAAACAACACCACCTGGGCGGTGGTTGCCATGGTTAACCACCATCAGGCCTGGCGCACCGAAACCATTCTCGACTCGGTGATCAAGCAGGTTCATCTGGCGGCTCGCCCTCCCAGTATTGATACCGCCAGACACTGAAGTCCGGGGGGTTATGCCTTTGTTGCATGCTCCCCCCTCACCGATCACAGGTGTGCAGGGTGTCGCACGTGAATGGCGCATAACTCTGCTATGCTGCCGGGCAACACCGGATTAGCGAGACAGCCCATGATCACCCTTCACCACCTGGAAAACTCCCGTTCCCTGCGCATCGTCTGGCTGCTGGAAGAACTGGGCCTGGACTACGAGATTCGCCACTATGCCCGCGACAGCAAAACCATGCTGGCCCCGGCGGAACTCAAGCAGGTGCATCCGTTGGGGAAATCCCCGGTGATCACCGATGGCGACATCACCGTGGCAGAGTCCGGCGCCATTATTGAATATTTGATCCAGCGACACGGTGACGACAGCTGGAAAATCAGCACCGACGATCCACGCTGGGTGCAAGAGCGTTACTGGCTTCACTACGCAGAAGGCTCCCTGATGCCCCTGCTGGTGATGAAGCTGGTATTCAGCCGTATTCCCAAATCCCCCATGCCCTTTATTGTCCGTCCGGTTGCCAAGGGCATCAGCGGCAAGGTGATTGGCACCTTCATTGACCCGCAACTGGAAACCCAGCTGGCTGTCATTGAGTCTCACCTGGCCGACCATAACTGGTTTGCTGGCGAGACGCTCAGCGCAGCGGATATCATCATGAGCTTTCCGTTGCAGGCCGCCTCTGCCCGCGCCGATCTGAGCCGGTTGCCGGCAATCCAGCGCTTCCTGCAGCAGATGGAAGCACGTCCGGCGTACCAGCGAGCCGTGGAACGGGCGGGCCCACTGACCCCCATGCGCTGACCACATGACACCGGAGCAACGCATCCTTGCCAGCTGGCAGGATAATGCCGCCCCCTGGACCCGCCTGATACAACAGCAGGGGCTGGCCAGCCGGCGCATCAGCGACCCGGCCATCGAACGGGCCATCCTCGCTCACCAGCCGAGCCGGGTGCTGGATGTGGGATGTGGCGAGGGCTGGTTATGTCGCCGCCTGGCTGCCCGGGGCATTCACACCACCGGCATCGATGCCATCCCGGCCCTGGTGGAGGCTGCCCGCCAGCAACACCAACAGGGGGACTACCGCTGTCTGGCCTTCAGTGAACTGGCGCAGAACCTCACCGACTCCTTTGATCTGGCCGTGTGCAATTTTTCCCTGTTTGGCGAGCAATCCGTACAACAGTTACTGGCTGTGCTGCACCGCCGGCTCTCCCCCGGAGGCTTGCTGCTGATACAGACCCTGCACCCGCTGATGACCTGCGAAGGACACTATTGCGATGGCTGGCGTGAAACCCGCTGGCCAGCCGATTGCGTTGATTTCGGTGATGCTCCGCCCTGGTATTTCCGCACGTTGCAGAGCTGGCTGGCGCTGCTCCACAGCCAGGGCTATCGAGTCTCTCTGGAGGAACCTCTGGACCCGCAGCAGACACTGCCGGTTTCCGTCATTTTTCATGCCCGCCCGGAACCCCGATAACAGTAAACCAACAACTGATAACAAAGTGTTGCTGGTGACCTCCACCGTCCGGTTCTAGCCTGTCTGCACAACAATAACCGGGTAGGTGCTGCATGATTCTGTTCTATTTCTTGATCGTGTTCGCTTTCTTTCTGGCCATCATGCAATGGGTTTTCCGCAAGATTGATGCGCACCAGGCCCTGTCTGCCGAGCCCTCCGAGACTCCCTCCTGTCTACTGAGCAGTGCGCAAACGCGCCATGAAATTATCAAAAACTGTTAAAACGGCGAACCAAACACAAAAACACTTTTCAAAGGGGTATCTTTAAAGGAGTTGTCAGGGAGTACCAAGATGAAAACCTACCTCGCCGCCGCCGTGCTGGGCAGTGCCATTCTCGTTACCGGCTGCCAGAGCAAGCCACCGGAAGAACCGGTCAACCCTACCGCCCAGAAGCTGACATACAGCGGCATGCTGCCCTGCGCTGATTGTTCCGGCATTCGCACTACTCTGACGCTTTACCGAGATCAGTACGACAATCCCACTCGCTTTGAACTGCGCGAGGAATACCTGAGCGGTTCCAAAGTGGAGTTGAGCGCGTCAGAGCGCGGTAACTGGGAGGCGGAAAAGCGCCTGCAGGGCAACATGCAATACGACATCTACACCATCAACCCCGATGATCCCGATGCCGACCGCCGTTATATCAAGGATGCCGTCAACGCCATTGAACAACTGGATCAGGACGGTAACCGCATCGAATCCAACATGAATTACCGCTTGCTGCTCAAATAACTCTGCCGGGCGTCCCACGGCGCCCTTCTGACTGGATGCCTCCCCCCGAAAGACCGCAAAGCGCTTTCGGGGGCGGCCACCAGCCTTACCCTCCCAGACGCCCGTTTTCTGTGGCTGTCGCCCGCTTCCCCATCGGCATAACCCCATCGTTCAGCAACACTGCGATGCAGTACCGTGAATGGCCCGCAAATAGGAATGACTTGCATTCAGGTGCCTGCGAACCTATTATTGCGACCCCTTATTCGAGCCTTCGCGCTGACCGTCTCGAATCCGTGTTCCCCGGTTTGTTGCTCAGTCACCGGGATGTCACAACCGCATGCCAGTATGCATGCTTTTTGAACTACTAACCGGGCCCGTTGGATTCGCCCGTAGCAGGAGTTTTTCCATGCCCCCGATTTCCCTGCAACTGCCTGACTGGTTTGTCAGTGGCGGCGCCACCATGTGGGTTCTGGCCTTGTTGTCCGTGATCGCCCTGGCCACCCTGATCTCCAAGATTCTGCAGTTTGCCCGCGTTCGCCCGGGCAGCGCCCGTCAGGCAGACCGTCTGCTGGACGCCCTGACCCGGGGCCAGCAACCCGCCAAGCCCGGGAAACTGACCAGCCCGATTGATCAGGTGGTATGGCAATGCTGGCAGAACAGCAAACTGGAAGAAGCGGCCTGGCAGGAAGAAAGCCTGCGCCTGGCGCGCACCTCCCTGGATAATCTGCGCGGCGGCCTGCGCATCCTGGAAGTGATCAGCGCCGTGGCGCCCCTTCTCGGCCTGCTGGGTACCGTATTTGGCATGATCGGCGCGTTTCAGGCCCTGGAGACGGCGGGTTCCCAGGTGGACCCGTCCATCCTCTCAGGCGGTATCTGGGAAGCCTTGCTGACCACCGCCGCCGGTCTTACCGTTGCGATCCCCACGCTGGCTGCCTTTCACTGGGCGGACCGCAGTCTGGAACTGTGCCGGGAAAAAATGCAGGACCGCTTGTCCCGTCTGAAGGTCCTTCGCAACAATCACGCGGAATCCGAGCCCCTGGAAGAGGACCGCGACCCGTCGGTGGCGCATGCATATTGAACCAGAGCGTCACCGTACGCCCTTTATCAGCCTCACACCGCTGATTGATGTAGTATTTATTCTGCTGGTGTTCTTTATGCTGGCGACCCGTTTCGGGCAGTTCTACGACCTGCCCGTCAACGTGCAGCCCGCTGAAAGCATGAATAAACCTGATGACAAGTGGCTGGTGATCGAAGTGGAGGCCGACGGCGACCTGAATCTGAACGGCGTCAGTTTCACCCCTGACGCCGTGGCGGATCGGCTCGACACCCAGAAAACCAAGGTCTGGGTCACCGTCAGTGCGGATGCCACCTTGCAGCAAGCCCTGGCCGCCGTGGATGCGATCAAGGGCGCCGGCGTAAAGGACGTACAACTGGAGCTGTTGCCATGATGATCATGGAAACCTCTTCCCGCCGCCCCCCACTGGAACCGGTGTTGCCACTGATCAATGTGGTATTTCTGCTGTTGATCTTCTTCATGCTGGCCGGCCAGCTGGCCAAGAGCCCCACCGTATCCGTGGATACCCCTCTGAGCCAGAGCGCCAATGGACCGGAAGCCCGGGACAAATTGTTGCTGGTATTGCAGAAGGACGGCCAGTGGTTCACCGAGGACAATGACACGGCGCTCACCGAGGCCACACTGCAAGAGCATCTGAAAGAACGCCCGGAAGGGGCGGAAGTCCGTCTGCTGGCAGATGCCGGCGTCACCATGACGACCCTGCGGGAAAGACTGGAAACCCTGCAGGAACTGGGCGTGGAGCAAGTGCGCCTGGTGACCCGCAATGACGGGGAGGGGCAATGAAATCCCGCACTCTTTTCGCCTGGGTCATCTCCGCCCTGATTCACGCCAGCGTCCTGGTTACCGTCGGAGCCCTTACCCTGGCCGGCGGACGGCCGGCCAAACCCGGTGTCACGGAAATGGTGGTCAGCCTTGCGCCGCCAGCGGAAAAACCCGCCGCCCCACCCGCGCCGGCCAAGGCGGCGCCAGCGCCGACGCCCAAGCCCGAGCCAAAACCCAAGCCCAAGGTAAAACCGAAACCCAAGCCCGTGGCCAAGCCCAAGCCGGAACCCAAACCGGAACCCACCCCGGAACCGGTTGTGGCCAAGAAAGAGAAGAAAACGGAGCAGGAAACCCGGGAAAAAAACGATAGCGAGCAGGCCGCCAGCCAGCCCCAACAAGTGGGCGCCAAAGGCATGGCCGGGGACCCGGGTGAAGGGGTGCATCAATCCGGCGACACGGAAAACGCCCTGAACAAATACCTGGCCAAGGTGCGCGATACCATCGACTACAACAAACAGTACCCGCACCGCGCCCGCATGCGTCGCCAACAGGGTACCGTGAAGGTCTCGTTCATGATCAACGCCTCCGGTCGGGCAGAACAGGTGGCGGTCGTGGAGAGCTCCGGCAGCCGGATTCTGGACCGGGCGACCCTGGAGCTGGTTTCCCGCCTCCGCTTTGATGCTCCCCCCAAGGATCTGAAACGCATTCCCGTGGAAGTCATCGCGCCGGTGGACTACAGCCTCAGTAACAGTTGATCGTCCACCGGTCAGACTTTAAGGTCTCTCGCTAACAGGCGTTTCACCTTCAAGGATGATCCATGAGCCCACTTTATCTTGCATTACTGCTCAGCTTGGCCGCAGGCCTGAGCATGGCCGCCGGTGCCCTGATCGGTGTCAAACAACACATCGCACGGGGCTGGCTGGAACAGGAAGTCCGCCATACGGTCATTGCCTTCGGTGGTGGCGCCTTGCTGGCCGCCGTGGCCCTGGTGCTGGTCCCGGAAGGAGCCCAACACCATAACCCGCTCTCAGCCACCCTGCTGTTCGTTGGCGGCGGCATTGCCTTTATGGTGGTGGACCGGGCACTGGCTGCCCATGGCGGTGCCATGTCACAACTACTGGCCATGTTGCTGGATTTTGTGCCCGAAGCCATCGCCCTGGGGGCGGCACTGGCAGTGGGAGGAGGCCAGGCCTACCTGTTGGCGTTCCTGATCGGCATGCAGAATCTCCCGGAAGGCTTCAACGCCTATCGGGAAATCCGCAACAGCGACGGCAATACCCTCTCCTCCCGCAAGATCATTCTGGCCTTCACCACCCTGGCACTGCTCGGCCCCGTCAGCGCCGCCCTGGGCTTCCTGGTGCTGGTGGACAGCCCACTGGTGCTGGGGGGCATCATGCTGTTTGCCAGCGGCGGGATTCTCTACCTGGTGTTCCAAGACATTGCCCCGCAGGTGCCCCTGAAAAAGCATTGGGCGCCAGCCCAGGGCGCCGTGGCCGGGTTTGCGTTGGGGTTGGTGGGGCATTTGCTGGTGCATTGAGGGGTAACGGCGCTGTAGGAGCCATGCTTGCCCCCCAGGGGATCTTCGACATGCGAACCGCGCTTGCGCGGAAATCGGCCGCAGGGTGATCAGGACTTTCAGTGATCGACAGGTTCCAGAAAACTGGCTGGCAGACTGTGAACGTTACCGTTCGCCATGCAAGCATAGCTCCTACAGGAGCATTCATCGGTGCGGAGGGTTACTCCCCCCAGCGCTTCACCAATGTCTGCTCCACCCCCAGATGATCCAGTAACCGGGCGACGATGAAATCCACCAGGTCCTGCACCGTCTCCGGCTGATGATAGAAACCGGGGGCAGCCGGCATGATGGTCACACCCAGGCGTGACAGCTTCAGCATGTTTTCCAGGTGGAGAGGGGAAAAAGGCGCTTCCCGGGGTACCAGGATCAGCTTGCGCCCCTCCTTGATGGCCACATCGGCGGCCCGTTCGATCAGGTTATCGCTGGCCCCGCAGGCAATGGCGGAGAGGGTCCCGGTGGAGCACGGGCACACCACCATGGCGGCAGGCGCACCACTGCCGGAAGCAACCGGAGCGGTCCACTGTTCCAGCCCGCAGACCACCAGGTTGCCACGGTCTGTCTGCACCCAGTCGCGCAGGGCCTGCTCTGCCGCGCCGGTGCCGGCCGGCAGTTTCAGCTCGGTTTCCATGCCGATCACCACCCGCGCCGCCTTGGACAGGATGACGAACACTTCGCAATCCGCATCCAGCAGACACTGCAGCAGGCGCAATCCGTAGGGGGCACCGGAAGCGCCGGTGAAGGCCAGTGTGATTCGTTTTCTCATACACCCATTCCTACACCACGGGCCATCAATGCCGCGAGAATGGGCATCAACACCACCAGGTGGAGTTCCGCCACCAGCACACCGCGCAGATTGCGCTGCAGGGCGTCATCAATTTCCGGCACATGACCGGCCTTCACCGCTTTACGCCAGCCCAGCAACACCTTGGTGGGGTAAAGGCTCAACAGGCCGATCAGGACAAACAGGGTGACCTTGCCATGAAACCAGGGGTTGGACAGGTAAAAATCCCAGCCCTTTTCCGTCCAGCCGGCCCGCGCAATCCCGCTCACCAGTACCACCAGCGCCGCGAGACCATAGCCGATATCCAGCCACAGAAGAGTACGAATGTTGCGTTCGTTGATGCCGGTTCGCCACAACAGAAGTTCCCCGTAGAGGAAACCAAATAGCATCAGAATGCTGAGGTAATGCACCGATGCCCAGAATACGGACCAGAACATGACAACCTCCCGTGTTGATTCACGCCGAACACCAAGCTAACCGTAAAGCCGGCCACCCTTGGAGCTTTGCTTGCAAAGCGAAGGGCCCGGCCCCTGAGAGAATTCGCCTTGCGAGCAAGGCTCCAACGACCCCTCCGGAATAACATGTGGCGAAGAGCTTATGCTTTTAGCGCCTCCAGCAACTTCTGATGGATACCGCCAAAGCCGCCGTTGCTCATCACCACCACATTCAGTGGCTCGCCCTTGCGAGCCACCACCCGGGCAATGATGTCGTCAATATCATGACTCACCGAAGCGGGCACCGGCGATTCACTCACCACCGGGTCCAGCGACCAGTCCAGTCCCGGCGGCTGGTACCAGATTACCTCATCCGCCGCCCCGGTGCTGGCTGCCAGCGCTTCCTTGTGGCTTCCCATGCGCATGGTGTTGGAGCGGGGTTCGATCACCGCCAGAATCTTTCCGTCACCGACCTTGCGACGCAACCCGTCCAGGGTGGTGGCAATGGCCGTGGGGTGATGAGCAAAGTCGTCATACACCCGCACCCCATGATTCTCACCGCGTAATTCCATACGCCGCTTCACACCCTGGAATTCGCACAAAGCCGCCGCCCCATCCGCCAGCGTCACACCCACATGACGGGCAGCCAGTAAGGCGGCCATGCCGTTATTCACACTGTGCCGGCCAGTCTGATCCCAGCGCACCTGTGCCACTGGCTCATCGTTCTCCAGCACGGTAAAGGCGGAACCATCCGCGTTATCCAGCCGGTAGCCCAGGGAGTCGTTTTCTCCGAAGCGTTCAATCTCGCTCCAGCAGCCTTTCTCCAGTGTCTCCTCCAGGGCGGTTTCGCCATGAGGAAGGATAAGCCGCCCGGAGGAAGGCACGGTGCGAATCAGGTGGTGGAACTGGGTCTGGATAGCGGCCAGATCGGCAAAGATATCCGCGTGGTCGAATTCCAGATTGTTGAGAATGACGGTGCGCGGACGGTAGTGAACGAATTTGCTGCGCTTGTCGAAGAAGGCGGTGTCGTATTCATCCGCTTCCACCACAAAAAACGGCGTCTCACCGAGTCGGGCAGAGACCCCGAAATTGCCGGGCACACCACCAATCAGATAACCGGGATTGAGCCCGGCGTGCTCCAGAATCCAGGCCAGCATGGAGCTGGTCGTGGTCTTGCCGTGGGTACCGGCCACCGCCAGCACCCAGCGCCCGGGCAGGATCACATCCTCCAGCAACTGGGCACCGGAGGTATAGGGCAGGCCCCGATCCAGCACGGCTTCCACGGCAGGATTGCCCCGACTCAGGGCATTGCCGACCACCACCAGATCCGGCGCCGGCTCCAGTTGCGCCGGGTCGTACCCCTGGGTCAATGCAATGCCCGCCGCTTCCAGTTGGTCACTCATGGGCGGATAGACGTTCTGGTCACTACCGGTAACACGATGGCCCTGAGCCTTGGCCAGCTGCGCCAGAGAGCCCATGAAGGTGCCACAGATACCGAGGATATGGATATGCATGGGAATAAACCGATCAAAAGAATCCCTGCACCTTAACGGCAAAGGGACTGTCAGGTGAAGCTTACCGGGTCACCGTCACCACTTCCGGCACCAGCATCACTACCGCGGCATAGCCGGCCACCAGCAGGGTCAGGGCGATCCCCAGGCCCAGGAACGGCCCCACATTCATGGCCCGATGGTAAACGAAGCTCTGGGCGGCCAGTTGCCAGCTCACCAGCAACAGATACAGCCCCTCGATCCAGCCCTGGGACTGGGCCATGCCCGCATTGATCGCCAGCAAAGGCAGGGTCACCAGGGTCAGCACCACATCGATACCGACCAACGACAGGGCCGTCTGCAGCCAACGACTCTGCAGCCCCTTAAAGCCCAGCAGTACAAAAATCCCCGCCAGGATCACCGCCATTGAGGTGAGCTGGCTGCTCAGCAACACCAGCACCGGCAGCGCTGTCTGCAAGCTACCTACCAGCAGTTGCAGGCCACACCAGCCCAGCAACACCAGGCCCAGCAGGTTCGTTGAGTAAGGCGCGTTTTCGGGGCCGGCGCGAAATATGGCCAGCCGCCAGAACAATGTCATCAATGCAGTCATGGATCCTCCGGCGAGCTATTGTTCCAGAGCCGGGAGGAAATCACCATCAGGGGCAGTTGAAAGTTCAACATTCAACGTTGAACTTTCAACTGCCCTTTTCCTGTCATCGTCCGACAACACCGGGTGTGTTTCATGGCCTCCTTCGCTAGAATGCACGCAAATTGAATCAAGGGGTCTCTCATGGCGCGTAAAAACGCTTTCTATGCTCAGTCTGGCGGTGTCACCGCTGTCATCAATGCCTCCGCCGCCGGCGTGATCGAAGCCGCCCGCGAGAACAAGGATGTGATCGGCAAGGTCTACGCCGGGCGTAATGGCATCATCGGCGCCCTCACCGAAGAGCTGATCGACACCAGCAAAGAAAGCAAAAGCGCCATTGACGCGCTCAAGCATACCCCCGGCGGCGCGTTTGGCTCCTGCCGCTACAAGCTCAAGGATCTGAAAACCTCCCAGCGCGAATACGAGCGTCTGATCGAGGTGTTCAAGGCCCACAACATCGGCTACTTCTTCTACAACGGTGGCGGTGACTCCGCTGACACCTGCCTGAAAGTGTCCCAGCTGTCCGAAAAGATGGGTTACCCGATCCAGGCCATCCACGTGCCCAAGACCGTGGACAATGACCTGCCCTTCACGGATGTGAGCCCGGGCTTTGGCTCCGTGGCCAAGTACACTGCCGTGAGCTGCCGTGAGGCGGCCCTGGACGTGGCCAGCATGTGCGCCACCTCCACCAAGGTGTTCGTGATGGAAGTGATGGGCCGTCACGCCGGCTGGATCGCTGCTGCTGCAGGTCTTGCCAAGGAAGACAACGACGACGCGCCACACCTGATCCTATTCCCGGAAATCGCCTTCGACAAGGCCGCCTTCATGAAGAAAGTGGAAGCCACTGTTCAGAAAGTGGGCTACTGCGTGATCGTGGTATCCGAAGGTGCCCGCTACGAAGACGGCACCTTCCTGGCCGACGCGGGTAACACCGATGCCTTCGGGCACAAACAGCTCGGTGGCGTGGCCCCGGTGATTGCACAAATGGTCAAGGATGAGCTGGGCTACAAATACCACTGGGCGGTGAGCGACTATCTGCAACGGGCTGCCCGTCACATTGCCTCCGCCACCGATGTGGAGCAGGCCTACGCCGTGGGCCGCGCAGCGGTGGAATTCGCCGTGGCCGGCAAGAATGCGGTGATGCCCACCATCGAGCGCAAGAAGACCAAGAAATACAGCTGGACCATCGGTGAGGCACCGCTGAAGAAAGTGGCCAACGTGGAAAAGAAGATGCCGCGCAAGTTCATCACCAAGGATGGCTTCGGCATCACTCCGTCCGGCCGCGAATACCTGGCGCCCCTGATTGGCGGCGAGTCCTACCCGCCCTACAAGGACGGCCTGCCGCAATTCGCCAAGCTGAAACTGGTCCCGGTGGCCAAGAAGCTGAACGACGCGTTCGAGGTGTAAGCCACCCGGAAACGAAAAACGCCCCGCATCGCGGGGCGTTTTTGTTTTACTCCAGATTCACGCCTTCAACCCACTACGAATCTCTGTAGGAACGTAGCGGAGCGGAGTAACGCACGAAGTGTGGCCTGAAGGGTGAGCGAAGCGAATAAATTCCCTTCCAGGGGACGAACCCGAGCCTGGGCGAGGGAAACGGGTTAGGTTCACCTCATGCCTTCATTCAGTTTGTTGAAACCTGAAGTCCCTGCCCGACCTTCGGTCGATTTCGTGCTTCGCACGGTTCGTCCCCTGGAAGGGAACGCCTACAGAGGGGCTTCGTAGCTCGGACAGGAATCGGGGAGCGGGCACTAGCCCTCTATCGCCGCCATGTCCATCCATATCATTTCCCACACATGCCCGTCCGGGTCCGCCAGGTTACGGTTATACATGAACCCCAGATCCTGAACCGGGTTGATATCTGCCGTGCCGCCATTGTCCGCAGCGGCCTTATTCACGGCATCTACCGCATCACGACTGTCAAAGGATAGTGCCAGCATCACTTCACTGGAAGAGGAAGGCGGAATCGGCCGGTCGGTGAAGGTCCGCCACTTGTCATGGGTCAGCAGCATCACATGGATGGCCTCACTCCACACCATGCAGGCGGCAGTCTCGTCGGTGAATTGCGGATTGTTCTCGAAGCCCAGCGCGGTATAAAACGCCATGGACGCTTTAAGATCTGCTACCGGCAGGTTTACAAAGATCATTCTGGTCATGCTGCTGTCTCCCAAGGGTTAGTTCAAAACAGCCATGCGTGCTGTCATCACCTTATCGAACTGCCCTTGGCGCTTTCGACACAGCCATCACGTTTTTTAGCGAGACGCTTCGCCCCTACAACGAATAAACCGCCTTCCCAGGCCCCCACAAGCAGTCGATCTGTCGGGCAAACACCGCCAGTTCGCCGCTGGTGTAAAACGCCTCATCCCCGGTTTTCCCGGATTCCGCCAGCAGCCTCTCGCACGCCAACCGCCGCACCACTTCCCGGGCCACCGCCGACTCGGTGCTGACGATCTGCACCCCGGGCCCTGCCACCTGCGCAATGCGGTCGGCCAGGTAGTTGTAATGGGTGCAGCCCAGCACGATGGTATCTGCGCCCTTCTCCAGCAGCGGTGAGATATAGCGGTTCAGCAGTGCCAAGGTCCTGTCGTCATCAAAACGCAACGCCTCGATCTGGCCCACCAGGTCCGGACAGGGCTGCACCGCAATACTCACGGTGCTGGAAAACCGGGCCGCCAGAGCACTGAAGGAATGGGTCTGCAGGGTTCTGGGCGTGGCCAGCACCCCCACCACCCCACTGCGGGTGGCCAGCACCGCCGGCTTGACCCCTGGCTCCACGCCGATAATCGGCACCGACCAGGAGGCCCGTAGCTGTGCAATGGCGGAGGTGGTCGCCGTATTGCAGGCCACCACCACCGCCTTGGCCCCCTGCCCCAGCAGGAAATCCGTCACCGTGTTCATCCGCTCCAGAATGAAAGCATCGGACTTGTCGCCATAGGGCGCATGGCGGGAGTCGGCCACATAGAGGATATCGTCGGCGGGCAACAGCTCCCGGACTTTCGCGGCCACGGACAGGCCGCCGATACCGGAGTCGAAAATACCGATGGGATGGGAATGGGGCATGGCTGGATCTGTGAGTCGGGTTGGTCTTGGCTGGATAGTGTACTCGACCGGGATGCGAACAGGGAAAGACTTGCGCCAGGCAAGTCCGCTGATCACAGATTACCTCCAAGCCGCTCTGTCCAGAGATTGTCCTGCTTTTAATGCAAATTGCCCGTACCCTGCTGGCGCAAATATGACATCTGGCCGACGGTGGCCTCGTCGTCTTGGCAAACGGTCTATTCCAACTGGCTACCACACCATCACAGCAGACTGCGCATATGCTTCATCAACGTATCGACGCGAATTATCGTGCCAGCCACGCTGCAGTTCTATAAAAACAAAAAACAGATAGTTCAAACAGGAAAGTCGGCAAATCCGCATGCTTGATGGGACCGAATACGTATCACGGCGAGACTCGATGGCTTGGTACACTGTAGCCATGATGCGTTTATTGGCGATCTCTCTTGCGGTGGTATTGGCGTTGCCGGCTCAGGCTTTAGCCGATGACGTGACGGTGCTGGTGGTACGCCACCGGTGGCATACCGGTATTGCCTTTCCGGCAGACCGGCTCTCCCCTGCCCTGGGGTTTCTTGAACCGCACTTCAGTGAGCCGTCGTTCTACGAGTTCGGCTGGGGAGATGATGCCTTTTATCGGCAGGATGACAGCTGGTGGCTACGGGTTCGGGCCATGCTGTGGCCAACCCGATCGGCAATGCACGTGGTAGGACTGGAGCGACATCCGGAACTGTTGCCCCATACAGATTTGCAGCCACTGTGCCTGAGTGCCGAGCAACTCGGCCAGTTACAGGAGAGTCTGGCCGGGTATTTCCAACTGGATGAGCAGGGGCGGTTACCCGCCGGCGACCCGGGGCTGTACGGCGATAGCCGTTTCTTCCCTTCCAATGACACCTTCTGGTTCGGCAATACCTGCAACACCTGGACCGCCAGGCGCTTGCGCGAAGCAGGACTGCCGATACGTGCCTTTCTTACCCTCACTGCGGGCCAGGTTCTGGGCCAGCTGCGCGAGGGCAATCAGGCCGGCGCCTGTGCCACCCGATAAACCAGCATCAGGGATAAAGGGAGACTTGGGCTGGTTGGGGCATGACCGGCCTGGCCAAACCTCACCGGTGTTGCGACCGACCGTTTAATCTCTGGCCAGAAACATCTGCGAAATACCGGGGTATCTTCGCTATTAACGTCAAGTCTGAGCACACATAAAAAGGGCCGGCAAAAGCCGGCCCTGAATACCAGGAAGGAGTAGAGCGTTACAATTCCACGCCCAGGTGCTCCAGCGTCTGCATGGTCAACTGGCCGGAGGCCAAATCGTTGTCCTTCTGGTAAGCGACCACGGCGGCGCGGGTCTTCGGACCATAGACACCATCAATCCATACCGGGTCGTAGCCCTTGTCTTCCAGTGCTTTCTGAAGGCGGCGGACCACATCCTGGGTGGTATTGGTTTCACAAAGAATTTCGCGCCATTCCAGATCCGCGTCGGTCACCTTGACCTGCTTGGGCACTTCCTTGTAGACGGCGGGGATAATGGTTTTCTTCTCTTTCGGCGGTTCTACCTGCTTGACCACATCAATGGTCTTGTAAACCGCTGGCACGGTGACTTTTTCAGTGCGCGCAGGCTGATCCACCACTTTCTTGGTGACGGTCTTGTACACCGCAGGAATTTTCACTTCCTCGGTACGCTCGGGTTGTACCAGTTCCTTACGGCTAACGGTCTTGTATTCCGCCGGCACTTCCACGAGACACATGATTTCACCGGTGGAATCATCGATTTTCTCGATGGGGCCACGGCCTTTCTTCCAGGTAGTGTAAGCGGGCTTCACCAACACCTGCTCAGTGACGGTTTTATATTCCGCCGGCTTGGTGATCAACTTGGTGGTCGCCTCTTTCACCAGCACCTTCTCGGTCACTGTCTTGTAAGTGGCAGGAATCACTTTCAGCTTGTCGAAGGCTTCACTGACAAGCACTCGCTCTTGAACGGTTTCATAGCGAGCGGGAGTGGTGGTGATCTTGCTGTCTTCCTGAGACACCATGACCCGCTGCATTTCGGTCTTGTAGGTTTCCGGAATCACAACCCGTGCGTAGCAATGGCCTGGCTTGGCATTGGGGGGAAGTAGCTGATTACCGGATTCTGACGGTGCCGGCGCTGGGGCGGGCTGCTGTTGGCTGGAGTTCAGCGCTGCGCGCAACTGCTGGTTTTCCTGCTCCAGCTGCTGCTGTTGACTTTGCAACGACTGATATTCGGCAGTGTCCTGAACGGTCTGATTGCTGGCACAGCCGGTGGCAAGAGCGGCGACAACGGCCGGCAACACAAGACGATTAAGTTTCATAGTCTGTTCCCTTTTGACAGCTTCCTTGGTTCATCAGGAACAAACCATGCGCAATTAAAATGACAGAAACAGTTACAAAGATGTAATTTTACAAAAATAAAGTTTAAAAATTATTTTGCTCAGTGCACTTTGTAAAATAGTAAGCAAAAAACTTTTTATCCTGAAAAAGATTTGCTTAAGAAAAAGAGAATAACGCCTCAATAAAGGCACGGATGTACCAGTTAATAACTGTCCTTGCGCTGCTCTGACCGGTTCTCCTTGCAGGCATGCTCCTCACCCAGATCCTCCTCTGTGCCGGTGTGATCCGGCAGAACCTGGTTCAGAATCACTGCCACCAGTCCGCACAGGCTGATCCCCTGCAAAGTGAAATCACCATTGCCCATCACCATGCCACCAATACCAAAGATCAGTGTCACTGCCACAATGACCAGGTTGCGTTGGGCGTTAAGGTCCACCCGGGCCTTGATCAGGGTACTCATGCCCACACTGGCGATGGAGCCGAACATGAGAATCAGGATGCCCCCCATCACTGGCGTGGGGATGCTTTGCAACAGCAATCCGAATTTGCCGATAAAGGCCAGGCTGATGGCAAACAATGCGGTCCAGGTCATCACCACCGGATTGAACACCTTGGTCAGCATCACCGCCCCGGTAACTTCCGAATAGGTGGTATTGGGCGGACCACCGAACAGGGCCGCCGCCATGCTGGCAATACCGTCACCGGTCAGAGTGCGATGCAGGCCGGGTTTACGGAGGTAATCCTTGCCGGTGACGCTGCTGATCGCCAGGACATCCCCCACGTGTTCGATGGCCGGGGCCAGGGCCACCGGCACCATGAACAGGATCGCCTGCCATTGAAAACTGGGCGCCACAAAGTCCGGCATGGCCAACCAGCCCGCCTCTTCCACCGCCGAGAAATCCACCATCCCCATCAGCAGGGCTGCCAGGTACCCACTGACCACACCACAAAGAATGGGCAATAGGCGGAATAGTCCCCGCCCCAGGGTCGCCACCAGCATAGTGGCAAGCAGGGCCACCATGGACACCAGTAGTGCCTCGCCGTAGGGGAAGAGCCGCTCGGCGCCATTGCCGGTCATACCCATGGCAAAGTTCACCGCCGTGGGCGCCAGACTCAATCCAATCACCATGATGATGGGGCCAGTGACCACCGGCGGCATCAGACGATGCAAGAAACCCGGGCCACGCCATTTGACCAGCCCGCCCAGCACCACATAGACCACGGCGGTGCACAACAGCGCGCCCATGGTGGCGGACACGCCCCACTGTGCGACCCCATGGGCAATAGGCGCCACAAATACAAAGGAGGAGGCCAGGAACACCGGCACCGATCGGCGGGTAATCCACTGAAACAACAACGTACCCAGACCGGCGGTGAACAGGGCCACGCTGGGGTCCAGCCCGGTGAGCAACGGCATCAGCACCATGGCGCCGAAGGCCACGAACAGCATCTGCGCACCAATAAGGATAATTTTCCAGTTCCAGAATCCGGGCTGTTGCATGCCGATGGCTCCTTTGAGGCCGCGAACACCAATGACGGTAGTGATCCCTGGAGTCTTGCTCGCAAGGCTCCAGCGGGAAGGGCTAGCGAGTCCCGAAGATCTTGTCCCCGGCATCTCCCAGGCCGGGCACGATATAGCCATCGTCGTTGAGTCCCTGATCCACCGAGGCGGTGTAGATGTCCACGTCCGGATGCGCAGCCCGGACCCTCTCAATGCCCTCCGGCGCCGCCACCAGCACCAGGGCACGGATCTGTTGGCAACCCGCCTTTTTCAGCATGTCGATACAGGCCACCAGGGAGCCCCCCGTCGCCAGCATGGGGTCCACCACCAGCGCCAGACGTTCATCAATGTCGTGGGCCAGCTTTTCAAAGTAGGCCACCGGTTCCAGGGTGTCTTCATTGCGATAGACCCCCACGACGCTGACCTTGGCGCTGGGAATCAGCTCCAGCACCCCATCGAGCATGCCGATACCGGCACGCAGGATGGGCACCACCGTCACTTTCTTGCCCTTGATACGTTGGGCCGGCGCCGGTCCCATCCAGGTATCCACCTGGTAATCCTCCAACTCCAGATCACTGGTGGCCTCGTAGGTCAGCAGGCTACCCACTTCCGCGGTAAGCTGGCGAAAGCTGCGGGTGCTCAGACTCTGCTGACGCAGCAGACCCAGCTTGTGTTTGACCAGAGGGTGAGTGATTTCATGAACAGACATGGCACGCGCTCCTTGGGGCCGGCTGGCAGAATACAGATGGCGAATATTGTGCCGTTTACACGTCAAAAGTCACGGACGTGCACCGGTTGACTGTTCTCCGCAGCCTCGCGGTGGTAGCGTCAGAAATAAATGGAGACCCCGTGAGCAAAAGCCTCGACGCGTTGTCTAAACCAGACGTTCGTGTATGAACGTGCCAGCCGCGCCCGGCAAGTTTTTCCCATCCCACGGCCAAGCCCCCGATTCCCCGGATGGTGAGAGGTGCGGACAGGTTGTGACAAGAGTTGCAGGAATGGCAAACCCGACAGGAGTCAACGTCATGAAACGTATCAACCTGGTTCTACTTGTAGTGCTCAGTGTCTTTGGCACCCCGTTGTGGGCTGCCGACAGCATCAGCGTCAACGAGCTCAAACAGGCCATGCAGGCCGATCGCGCGCCCATCATCATTGATGTACGAAATGAGGATGAATACCTGGCCGGCCATATTCCCGGCGCCATCATGGTACCGGCCAAACAGATGGACCAGCACCTAGACATGCTCAAGCAATACCGCAAGCAGGAAATCGTGCTGTACTGCGTGTCCGGCCGCCGCGCCAGCGCCGCCGCCACGCTGCTGGAGGACGCAGGTTTCAAGAAAGTCCGCCTGCTGGAAGGCAACTACCCCGGCTGGGAAGCCGCCCAATAACATTGCAGGACGCCCGGGGAGCCGCGCCCCGGGCTCCCTAACTCATTGACCATAAAGCCTTTCTTCTCTCCCTCCCGGTTACGCCCTTGCGCCATTAGCCGGAGCCGCCCTGCATTGCTATAATCCGCGCCCACCACCAACCCTGTTTGAGAAGGACAGACCATGGATTTTGCTAAGGTTCCCGCCGGTAAAGAGATTCCGGAAGACATTTACGTGGCCATCGAGATCCCGGCCAATGCTGACCCGATCAAGTACGAGATCGATAAAGACAGCAACGCCGTATTCGTCGACCGTTTCATGGCAACCCCCATGTTCTATCCGGCCAACTACGGCTACATCCCCAACACCCTGTCTGAAGACGGCGACCCGCTGGACGTGCTGGTTGTAACCCCGTACCCGGTGGTTCCCGGTTCCGTGATCCGTTGTCGCCCGGTCGGCATCCTGAACATGACTGACGAAGCGGGCAAAGATGCCAAGCTGGTTGCCGTGCCGCACACCAAGCTGACCAAGATCTACGACAACGTGAAAGACATCAACGATCTGCCCGAGCTGCTGCTGGCTCAGATCAAGCACTTCTTCGAGCACTACAAAGAGCTGGAAGCGGGCAAGTGGGTGAAGGTCGATGGCTGGGACGGCGCCGAAGCCGCCAAGGCCGAGATCCTGAAGTCTGTGGAAGCCTACGAAAAAGCGTAAGTTTTCACTCAACCGGTAAGTCATTGCCGGCGATTGAAAAGGCCGTGTCCGGGATCGGGCGCGGCCTTTTTTATTGGCGAGTTTCGAAAAGCCAAATCCGGAATGCCGGCCCGGCCAAAGTCTTGATCTTCGACACGCGAAACTCGCCCCTCGCGACTCAGTGTTAACGCTTTTCCCGGTACGCCCGTGGCGTCGCCCCACTCCAGCGCTTGAACGCCTTGGAAAAGTTGGCCACATCGCTGTACCCCAGCGTATAGGCCACCTCGCTGATGCTGTTATCCGGCTTGGCCAGCAGACGTTGTGCCTGCCGATAACGCTCCTCGTCCTGGAGCTGGCGATAGCTGAGTCCGGACTGTTGCAGGTGGCGTTTGAGAGTGCGGGGGGACACCGACAGTTTTTCTGCCATGGTCTCCAGGGAGGGTAACGGCGCGGGACGATCCTGGAGAGCACTGCGGATACGCTCGGCCATGACACCATCCTCCTCGGTACGCCACTGACGGAATTCCAGCTCGCATTGCTCCCGAGCCAGGGCCGCCACCTGGGGATCCGCCAAGCGAGGCCGGGCCGCCAGCGCTGACTGGGGAAAAACCAGGGCATCCTCACCCTGGTCGAACAACACCGGCACCCCCACTTCCTGTTTCAGGGTCGACAGATAGGCAGGCGCCGGCCCCCGGCGGCGAATCTCCAGGCCCTGCGGGGGCGCATCCAGCAACTGCTCGATCATGAACACGAGGCCCACCAGCATGGCTTCGACAACAAAATCATGGGCCACGCCCAGGGTTGCCGTACTGCGTAGCTGCAGATGGGCAAGCTCTCCCTGGCGGGTCTGGTCAATGACCAGAAACGGAGCTCGCAGCCCCAGAAACCGGCACGCGGCATCCAGCGCATCCTGGGCGCTGGCGCTGGACAGGGCCAGTAGACCCACCGGGCCGTGCAGGGTAATGCTCATGGCCCGGGCATAGCGGAATCCCAGCCCCTGCTCTCCCACCATGGCCACCCCCCGCTCGGCCACCGTCTGGGCCAGGGACATGGATACCCGCCGGTCCGGGGCCAGCAGCTCATCGCGGCTCACTCCCAGTCCTGCCAGCAGGGACGGGGCATCCAGCCCCATGCCCGCCAGCACATCATAGAGCAACACCACATAAATACCCGGTATGCCGGCATTTCCCCAGGGACGGCCCGAACTCACCATTTGTTGGCCCTCCACGACAAGACCTTGACTGCAAGACCTCGCATAGTAGATGTCATTGACTGATGTCAGCAATGACATCTTGAGGAGACACCAATGAAGCTACGACTGATCAAAAAACGGAAAACACCGGCTATCAGCATCACCCCTCGTCGCATGGGGTTCACCTTCGAGGGTCTGGAAGACCAGCCCTACTGGTTCGACAATGACCCGGTGCTCACCCATGTGTTGAACGTGATGTCGCTGACCTTCCCGGATGGCGAACGTTTCTTCGTGGATTCCGTTCGCGCCCTGCGCGACCAGGCAAAAGGCCCGGACCGCCAGAAAGACATCTCCGGTTTTATCGGCCAGGAAGCCATGCACTCCCTGGAGCATCAGGCCTTCAATGATCTTATTGCCGACGGCCAATACGACGATATCGTCAATCATGCTCTGGCGGTAACCCGCAAACTGCTGGCCGGCGCCCGCAAGTACATGAGCCAGCAGCAGCAGCTGGCAGCCACGGCCGGTCTGGAGCACATCACCGCGATTCTCGCCGATGCCATTCTGCGTCGCCCGGACCTGGTGGAAAAAATGCATCCCTCGGTGCGCAACCTGTGGGTCTGGCATGCCATCGAGGAAACCGAGCACAAGGCCGTGGCCTACGACCTCTACAAGGACGTGAGCGACAACTACCTGGAGCGGCAGCGCACCTTCCTGTCCGGCTCTGCCTACCTGGTGGGCTTCACCTCCTACTTCACCTGGCAAATGCTCAAACGCGACGGCATCCACCGCCAGCCCCTGACCCTGGCCAAGGGCCTGTGGAAAGGCTTCGGCTACCGTGGCGTCATCAGCAGCGTCATCCCCGCCTGGTTCAGTTACCTGAAACCCGGCTTCCATCCCTGGGAAGACGACAACAGCGCCCTGATCGAAAAATGGCGCGCCAGCCTGCCGCAAGTGAAGGAAAAGAATGCGGCGT